>JASLBX010000503.1 GCA_030146385.1 Jiangellaceae bacterium
AACTCGCTGTTCGGCAGCCGCAACTGGCCCGAGGGCGCCGACCACACCGGCCGCGCCCGAGTCATCAACCGGCAGCGCTTCTCGCGGGCAGCTCTCGAGGCGCAGCTGTCCGACCCGGAATCGTTACGGCATGCGGTCTTGAGCCGAATGCGATCGCTGATCACCGCCCGGATCCGCGAGCCGGCATTTCACCCCAACGCCGCCCAGCACGTCTTCGACGCGGGCGCAGGTCACTTCGCCGTACAGCGGACGTCGGCAAGCGGCGACCGCACGATCGTCTGCCTGCAGGACGTATCCGGACGTGCAGGTCGCGTGCGGACGATGGCGCCCGACAGCCTGCCCCGTGGGGCCGTCCTCGTCGATGTGCTGGACGGCAGTGAGCACGTCACCGAGGCGGACGGCATGGTGGACGTCGACGTCCCGGCCTACGGCGTGCGCTGGCTTCGAGCGTGAGGAAGGCGCGGCCGAATGGGAGCGAAAGGACACATCCACATGGGTGCGGTCGTGGTTGTTCAAGCGGCTGCAATCATGACTTTGGTGGCCGGCGCTTGCGGGGCTCCGGCGGACACCTCTTCGCCGCTTGTAGCTGATCTCCGGGACGGCGGGCATGTCCTTGTCCTGCGCCATGCAGCGACCGATGCTGGTACTGACACGACCGATGATCCGACGGACTGCGGACGTCAGCGTAACCTCTCATCGGACGGCCGCGCCGACGCCGAGGCACTCGGGCGGGCACTGAAAGACCTCAGCATCCCCATCAGCGACGTCCGAGCCAGTCCCATGTGCCGCACCATGGACACTGCACGCCTCGCGTTTGGCGACACTAGGGCCGACGAACGCCTCCTACAGTCTGCGGATCCTGCAGGAGTTCGCATGCTCCTTGAAGACGCGACACCATCCGATGGCAATCGCGTTCTCGTCGGACACCAAGGCAGCATCCTTGAGGCAACCGGCGTTGATCTCGAAGAGGGCGAGATGGCGGTGTTCGGCCCGGACGGCGAGCTCATCGCCACACTCACAGTCGAAGATTGGGACAAGCTGCTGTCGGAGGGGCTGCATGCGCGCTCGCAGCGACCTGAGCCAGGCAGCACCCCGGGCTCGCCAGCGGTCTTTCACCGGGCGCAGCCGCCATCCCCGTCGGGACGCACGTGAGGGTGCATCAGGTCCGCAGTCCCCTTGAAGGCGTACGGGTCCTCGCCTGCGACCAGGAGGACGTCTCGGTGATCGAGGGTGCCCATGGCCTCGTTCGAACGAGGCGGGAACCATGGCAGCACAGATTCAGCGCTCATGTAGTGGTTGACCAGGGCGCGACGCATTCCGTGCCGTCCGGCGTTCGGCAGCGAACGGTGCAGGAGGTGGCCGTCGAAGATCAGGGCGGCGCCGGCGGGCAACTCCACCGGTATCGCGTCTTCCTCCCGGTATCCGAAGCTGTATGCCTCCTGGGTGCAGTCGAAGCGAGCGTCGTGCTGGTCCCGAACGGGATACAGGACTCCACGCCGATGGGAGCCCGGAATGACCCACAGGCAGCCGTTCTCGACCGTCGTATCGTCGAGGGCGATCCACGCCGCCGTCAACGACCGGTCGCGAGTCGGGATGTGGGTCTCGTCCTGGTGCCACGCCTGGCCCGGCTTGCCCTCCGACTTGATGAACAGCATGGATTGCATCATCTTGACGTTCGGTCCAATGACATCTGTGAGCACGTCGACCACCGCGGGTAGACGCGCCATGTCGAGCATGACCGGTGAGATCTTGTGGGGGAAATGGATGCACAGAACGCGCCGTAGGACGGTCGCGTCGTCGTCCTCGACGCCCGCGCGTTCGACCCCGTCGATTTCTCCCCGGACGCCACGGCAGATGGCAGTCGTCTCCTCCCTGGCGGCGGCGATCAAGTGCGGAGGCAGCGCATCGGGAATGATCACATATCCCTGACGGTCGTACTCGGACCGGAACTCCCCGCGTCGTAGGCGGGCATGGCGGGGAGACTCGACGGCGACTGCTGTGGATTCCATATGCTCGCTCCTTGTTTGTTCGGATGTCTCCATGGTCGCGAGCAGTGACCCGGATAGTGAATGCTCGGGTAGAACTACCCTGCTGGTGCCCCCGGGTACACGTCATGGCTTCGTGTGGGACCAGCGGCGCCCGAGTCGGCACGGCTACGTCCACTTTCGGGACGACGACGTGGGACGCGAGATCGCGCCGGAGATCCGGCTGGTCCCAATGTCCAGTGCCGACCCGCTGGCCGGGCTTTGCGCGCACCTGTTGTGGATCGGTCGGAGCGACCACGAGGCCTGGGAGAGCTGGGCGCGCCGGACCCTCCAGTTCATGGTGACCCCTGTCGAGTTCGGGCCGCTGCCAAGTACTCATGAGCCGCCCGCTCTGGCCGGCCCCTTGCGCACCGCGGTGTCATACCTCCAACAGGAGTGGGCACAGCTGCCACTGCGGCGGGTCGGAGTAGAGGAACTCGCCGAAGCCGCGCACGTGTCACGCGGCTATCTCAATCGGTTGTTCAGGGCCGAGCTCGGGGTAAGCGTCTCCGCGGCGCTGGAACATCTCCGCTGTTCACGTGCGGAAATCCTGCTCACTCGCACGGACCTGACGGTCGCCGCCATCGCTCGCCAGTGTGGCTATGCCGACGTCAGCCACTTCTCGCATCGGTTCTCAGCGATCTACGCGATGCCGCCCAGCGAGTACCGGGCTGCGGCGAACCAGGCGCCATCGGTGTTGGATCACGCCGGTGTCCTGAGGTTGAGCCGGCTCCTGTGGGAGTGATCAGCGCCCCTACGGGTCTGCGTGGCGGCGGGACTGGACGATCCGGAACCGTCCCGCCACGAACGCACCGTCGGTGAACGAAGCGTTGGCCGCCGGATTCGCGCCCGTCCCGTGGAAGTCGGAGAACGCTGCCGACTGGTTGACGAACACGCCTCCGGTCAAGTTCATCGACAGGGCGACGCCCGCGTCGATCGCTGCCCGCTCCGCAGCGTCCAGCACCTTCTCGTCCTTCGAGTACACCGAGGCAGTCATCGCCCCATGCTCGCGGACCGTCTCACGGAACAGATCGATCGACGCTTCGGTCGAATTGGTCGCGATCAGGTACGAGACCGGGCCGAAGCACTCGGACGTGTAAACGTCGGAGTCGGCCGCGTCCAGCGCGAGGATCGCCGGCGTCCGCACGGTCGCGTCCGGCCAGGCGGGGTGAGTGATCGTCCGCGACGCGAGCACGACGTCCCGTCCGTCCGGCGCCGCTTCGAGACGCTTCAGCACGCCGGCGTTCGCGACGGCGCCGAGGATCTCGACCGCACGGGCATCGTCGCCCAGCAGCTTGTCGACGGCTCGGGCGATGCCCTCGCCGAGGTCGGCGAGGGCATCGCCCGAGCCGTCGACAAGCTGCTGGGCGACGATACCCGTGCGGTCGAGATCCTCGGCGCCGTCGCGAACGCCGGCGTGCTGAAGCGTCTCGAAGCGGC
>JASLBX010000599.1 GCA_030146385.1 Jiangellaceae bacterium
CGCCGCGACCAGACGGGTCCACATGATCGTGAGGGCATCGCGTGAGCCCTACCTCCGGAAGATCTCGTAGACGGCTCCGTTCGTCAGGGACACTGCGAACAGTTTGCCGTTCGGGCCGGTTTCGAGGTCGGTCAGGATGCCGAAGTCCCGTCCGATCAGCAGGCTTTCGCTTTCGGTGATGTCGAACTTGTCGAGGTTGTCGGCGACCCGGTCTTCCAGCCGGGGGTCGTCGACGCCGATCTTCTGCCGGTTTCCGGTCAGGTTGAAGTGGAACAGGTGTCCGCCCTCCAGGAAGTCCCGTGCACCGCCGAGGAACAGGTCGCCGTCGAACTGGGGCCCTAGGCCCGGCCCGTCGACGAATCCGAGCGCCGCCGGGGCGACTTCGAACTTCCAGCTGAATTCGGGATCGCTGTAGTGGGATCCGGGCAGCATGAACAGCCGGTTGAGAGCCTCCTCGGCCGATTCCGCGATGTTGGTGGGTGGCCAGCGATTCTGCTGCAGGCTCATCGCCCCAAACGTGGTCTCGATCTCCCGGAACTGCGCGATCCGGGACACCGGGCCCGCGATCTGGATCCATCCACCGTTCATCCCGGGCTCTACCCGGTTCAGTTCGGTGAAGCTGTCGTCGCCGTTCTCTTCAAGCCAGAGGTCGCCGGACTTCGGGTCGAAGTCGAACCCGAAGCTGTTGCGGTGCCCGTACGAGAAGATCTTCTGGATGTTGGCGCCGACCTCTCCGCCCATGCTCGCCCCCACGCCGAAGAATGGGTTGTCTGAGGGCGCCGTACCGTCGTCGTTCAGTCGCAGCATGACCCCCGTGAGGTGGGCGTCGTCGGGCTCCGGCCCACCGAACTGGTCATCGGGGCTCCCGTCGCCGAACGGTCCCAACGGCAGGTTCTGGGTCTGGCCTCTCCGACCAACGTCCCCGATGAAGATGTACAGCTTCTCGTCCGGGCCGAAGGCGATGACCCCGCCGTCGTGGTTGCCGAACGCCCGAGTCTCGTGCGGAGGGTTCGGGGGTTGCAGCGCGCGGAGCCGGATCATGTTCTGGTCGAGTGTCAGGGAGGATCCGTCCCACACGAACCGGTCCACCCGGTTACCCAGCAGTGGCGTGTCGTCCAGGTTTCCGCTGTCGCCACCGGTGGTGCTCTCGGTCCAGTAGAGGTAGACGCCGGGGTTCTCCGGGAAGTCCGGGTGCAGCGCCATGCCCAAGAGCCCTCGTTCGGAGGCGTTGTTCACTGCCAAGTCCAGTACCGGCCCTTGGACCGTGCCTCCCGTCACCCGCATGACCCGGCCGGTCTGCTTCTCCCCGACCAGGAAGTCATCTGCGCCCAGAAAGGCCATGCTGGTTGGGGTGATCAGGCCGCCGACCACCGTCCGTACATCCAGCCGTGGATGGAGCATCTCCGGGCCTTCCGCCTGGGACGCAGCAGGTAACGGTGCAATGGCCCCGAGGGTCAGTAAACCGCACGTGGCCACCATCGTGATGAGTCGCCGCATCGTGCCTCCTCCTTCTCTGCAGTCTTGAGTTGGGCAGGTTCCGGCTACCGCTGAAGTTCAGTCGGACGCGTCGATGATCTTCCAGATCCGGCCTTCCAAGCCGGTTGGCGTGAAGTTCCCTGTGATGGCGTAGAGCTCGCCATCGGCGTCCTGACCGACGCTCTTCATGAACCCGGAACGCACCGGATCCGAGGGGTCAAACCTGAAGGCCGGTCGTACCTTCCACAAGTGCCCGCTCGGCGTCGGGTTCGCCACGAGGATCTGGCCGTCCAGCGAGCCGACGGCGAAGTCTCCTTGCACAAACCGGCCACGCAGCCAGTTGATGGTGTCACCCCGATAGATGTGGCCGCCGAGGGACGCTCGCCCGAAGCCCTCGCCGGGAACCTGTGACCGGGGATCCTCGACTGCGAAGTTCAGGTACTCGATGACCGGGTCGTGGATCGGCTCGCCCAGCGATCCGACACTCGCACAGGTCTCTGGCGGCGCGAACGGGGTGGACCGGTCGAAGCAGTGGGTCCCTTCCTTGGCTGCCCACCCGTAGTTCCCAGGCTCCGCTACTCGGTAGGTCGCCTCGAAGAAGGTCTCGGCGGTGGCGCTGACGTACATCGCCCCATCGCCCTCGGAATCGAACGAGATGCGGAACGGGTTGCGGAATCCCCACGCGAAGGTCTCGTCCGGAATGCCGTCGTCCCCTGCGAACGGATTATCCGGCGGGATGCCGTAGGGGTCGCCGCCGTTGACATCGATCCGCAGGATCTTTCCGTACAGCGAGGTGAGGTCCTGCGCGAGCCGGTCTCCGAACCGCAAGGCGGGTGGGACGTCGAACACCGAGCCCCCGCCATCCGGACCATGGATGAAACCGCCGTCGCCGAGTCCGATGTAGAGCATTCCCTCCGGACCGAAGGCGAGCCCGCCACCGTTGTGCTTCCGGCTGGGCCATTGAGTCTTGAAGATCACTCGCTCAGATGCCGGGTCGACCTGGTTCGGATCCGACGAAGAGACCTCGAATTCGGACACCCGGCGCGTGTACTGGAGCGGGCAACCCTCGGGATCCTCGGGTACGAGGCCGTCCTTGTCGACGCAGATGTTCTCTCCCTCTCGCTGGGCGCTGTACTGGACGTACAACTTCCCGTTGCTGGCGTATTCGGGATGAAACGCCAGCTCGAGCAGGCCGCGCTCGTCGAATGCACTCTGAAGGACGACCTGGTCGGTGATGTCCAAGAAGGGCGTGGACAGCACTTCTCCCTCGGGCGTCAGAATGAGCACCAGCCCGGTCTGGTCGACGACGAAACGACGACCACTGCCGTCGGGCGCGAAGGTGAGGCTCAACGGCGCAGTCAGCCTATCGGCCACCAGTTCGACGTCCAACTGCGGTCCGTCACCCTTCGACGTACCAGGATCCGTGGGCGATGCACCTGCGGCCGACGGATGGACCGCCAACAGGCTTCCAAGTAGTGCGACAACGCCGAGAGGCGCGAGCATCTTCTTCATGGCATCTCCTCG
>JASLBX010000523.1 GCA_030146385.1 Jiangellaceae bacterium
CCGGCTGTGTGAGGCGTACTCCTTCGCCGCAGCTACTCGCCTCGCGGGCCGTAGGCCGCGCATTGCCTGCGCATGATCTCCCGCATCGAGGTGCCTCTGGGGACGCCGTACACCGTGCCCGGAAAGTCGAGCGGCTCTTGAACTGCCCACAGCTCGTCGTGGCGGTCGGGCGAGAACAACTGCGCCGGGCGGCCTGCGGCGATCCAACCGATCGGCACGACGGTCTCGCGCTCCAGCACCGAGTTCACATGCAGGACGCTGTTGATCCGCAGCTCGCATCCCGACTCGGCGCGAGAGCCGGGAAACATGGAGACGCCGGTGGCAATGAAGACCTCGTCCTCGATGTGGGTGCCGTTGAGATGCGCGTGGGGTCCAACGAGCACGGCGTCGCCGATGCGCAACGGGTACCCGGCGCGGCCGCGCAGCACAGCCTGCTCCATGATCAGAACGTCCGTGCCGATCATGACGGGACCGAAGTCTCCGCTGATCACGGCGCCCGGCAGGACCCGCGACCTCGGACCGATCGTCACGTCACCGGAAACGACTGCGGTCGGCGCCACCCAGGCGGCGGTATCGATCATCTGGGGCATTCACTGAGCGTATCCGCCAGTTGCTCCGTGCATCGCTTGGTTGGATGCGATCGAGCGGTCGAGAACCGGGTTGGCTTCCCACGGCGTCCACTCCTGATCACCGGACAGAACGAGTCCCCTGACCCTGCCACGTACGACCGCCGTCGACGGATGTCGCAAGGCCGATCTGTCCGTCCGCACTGACGTCTGCCCCACCCGGTGTAGTACAGGAACAGCGTCCCGTCTTCGGCAACGGTCACCGAAGGTTCCCGAATGCGCAGATCGTCGAAGCCGCCAGAGATGCCAGGTTCAACCATCGGTTCGCCGGCGACGATCCAGTCCGAGCCAGGACCGTCTGAAGTGGCGACGCCGAAGACGCTGGGCGAAGCGCTCCCCTCGTACGTAGCGATAACCGCATGCCACCGGCGTCGTCGATCCAGCCGGTCATGACGAAGGCGTTGTTGTCTGTGTACGGAACGTCGTCAGTCGTTAGTACTGGTTCCTCGCCGGCCGAGACGTCCACAAGACTGCGGCGCCTGCGTTTGCCGGCACACTGCAGTCCGTCGAGAAGCAACTCGGCTCCGACCTCGCGCTCGTCCAGACCGGGTTACGGCTTCTGGGCGAGACTGCGCTTGACGAGTGGCGGCCGCATGCGCTGTCGTCCGTTGGGGCAACAATCACCTACGGCGGGCCACCTTTAACGGAGGCTCAGGAGGCCGAGATTCGGGACCACATCGCGTGGCTGCGCTTCCGCGACGCACGCCTTGGCAGGCCCACGTGACGGCACGCTTTTCGGCCATCCGCGGCGACCTATCCGGGTCAGTCTGTTGGCATGGTCGGCTCACCTTCCCCGGATGCGGATAACGACCGTCTTGAGCTGGGTGTAGTTGTCCAGCGCGGCAAGGCCGCGCTCGCGGCCGAATCCGCTTCGCTTGTAGCCGCCAAACGGACTCTCGACGCCACCGGCGAAGTACTCATTGATCATGATGTAGCCGGATCGAAGGTCGCGTGCGAAGCTCAGAGCCCGGTCGACGTCACGGGTGAAGATTCCCGCGGCGAGACCGTAGTCGGTGGCATCTGCGAGCTCGGCCGCCTCGGCGTCGCTGCTGAACGGCAGCACGGCCAAGACGGGGCCGAAGATCTCCTCACGTGCCACGCGCATCTGCGGGGCTACCTCGTCGAGGATGGTCGGTGCGACGAAGAATCCCTGGTGCCGGTCGACCGCACTCGGCGTGAGCACCTGCGCACCTTCGCGGCGGCCGGTTTCGATGTACCCGAGCACCCGGTCACGTTGGGCCGCGGAGATCAGCGGCCCCATGTCGGGGTCGTCCACGCCGGGCCCGAGCCGGAGCTTCTCGGTGTGCGCCACCAGCCGCTTCAGGAGCGGCCGGTGTACGGAGGTGTGGACCAGGAGCCGCGAGCCCGCGTCGCAGTATTGCCCGGCGTTGGAGTAGATGCCTTTGGCGATCTCGGCGGCGGCTAGATCCAAGTCTGCATCCTCGAACACGATCTGCGGCGACTTCCCGCCGAGCTCACACAGGACGGGCGTGATGTGCGTGGCAGCAGCGCGCAGAACCGCTTGGCCGGTGGACACCGAGCCGGTGAAGGCAAGTGCGTCGACCTGCGGATGTGCGGCGAGCGCAGCGCCGGCCTCGTCACCGAACCCGGTGACCACGTTGTATGTCCCCATCGGCCAGTCGCTCTGCTGGAAGACGGTGGCGAACGCGAGGGCGGTGAGCGGTGTCAGCCCGGCGGGCTTGACCACGATGCTGTTGCCCGCCGCCAGGGCTGGGGCGACGCTGCGACAGAGCAGTGACAGCGGAGCGTTCCACGGAATGATGTGCGCAGTCACCCCCACCGGCTCACGGACGGTGTAGTCCAGGTAGTCCGGCCCGAGCGGCAAGGTATCGCCGTGGATCTTGTCCGCGGCTCCAGCGTAGTAGTCCAGGTAGCGCACACAGCCGGTGATCTCTCCGCGGGCGAAGCTCAGCGGTTTTCCGGTGTCACGAGTCTCCAGGTACGCGAACTCGTCAGCGCGTGACTCCAGCACCCGTGCCAGCCGTGTCAGCAGCGCGCTGCGCGAAGCGGGACCGATCCGTCGCAGGTGGCCGTCGAACGCCGCTTGTGCTGCCTCGACGGCATCGTCGACGTCACGGCTCCCGGCGCGCGCCACGCTGGTGATGCTCTCTTCGGTGGCAGGGTCGACGGTGTCGAACATGGCGCGAGACTGGGCCGGCCTCCACTCGCCACCGACGAACATCTGGCCGCGCGGCACGATCTGATCACTGGCCAGGGTCGCTCACGAACATCGGCGCCATCGTCTGGTCGTCCCCGTCGGGCACTCGGTGGATCCCGAGCATCCGGTCGATGATCATGTTCTGGAAGCGATGCAGCGGCTCCTCGAACCGGTAGCACATCCGGCCGCCCTGGTACGCCGGGTTGATGATGCCCTGCTGGACGCGTTCGATGATCTCGAGGTCTTGCTTGTTGACCAGGTCCCAGAACTGTTCGAGTTGATCCAGATGTTCGGCGGCGTCGTCCTCTCGCACACAGTCCGGGTGCGTCAGGAGCACGGCCTCCTCGACCGTGAGGTCGGGACTCTGGGGCTGGGTGAACAGTACGAAGGCGTGATTGGGCAGGACGACGATGGCGGTGTTCGGGAACAGCCAGACGAATCGACCCGCACTGGCATCGGCGTCACCAAGTCCGGGCAGTGGCGGCAGTCCCTCCCATCCCCCGGCGTCGGTGTTGTGGGAGATGGGGGTGGTGCACATGCCGGTGTACATTCCGCGGCCCTGCCACCGGTAGTGGTCCTTGAGGCGAGAGACGTGGATCAGCTCCGGGTGGATCCACGGAAGGTGGTAGTACTCCATAAAGTTCTCGCCGATGAGCTTGTAGTTGGCCGAGACGTCGTGGCGCCGACGACGCATGACCCGCCATTCGGGTAGCCGGTAGTCGTTGAGCCGCTGACGCAGGTCGCCAAGCTGCTCGACGAGCGGTGCGGCGTACGGATCGAGGTTGGCGAAGACCAGGAATCCCCACGCCTCGGCCCGTACGGGAAGCAGCCCGTAGTCCGCCTTGTCGAACTCCTTCACGTCCGACATATCGAAGACGCCCTGCTGGTCCTCGGGAATGTCCGAGCCTTCGAACAGCGGTGTGCCCAGGCATCTGCCGTCCAAGTCGTACGTCCAGCTGTGGTACGGGCAGCGGAACCTGCGGTGACGACCTGGCGCGGAGACCCCGTCGAGCAGTTTGGTGCCGCGATGGCGACAGAAGTTGTGGAATCCGCGCAGGTCGCCCTGTCTATTGCGGGTGACGAAGATTGGGCGGCCCGCCACCTCGCTGAGGATCACCTGCCCGGGTTCCGCTATCTGGTCGGTGGTGCCCACAGCTACCCAGCTGGTGGCGAAAACCCGCTCCTTCTCGATGTCGAAGAACTGCTGGGACGTATAGGCGTCCGGAATGAGTGTGGAGGCGCGATCCACTGGCAGGCGCGTGTGCCGATAGGTCGCTTCGTCGGTGAAGGCATCAGCCGGGAGCGGCCTGACGGGTTGCCTGGCAGCAGCGCCGATGCGGTCGACGGTAGCCATGGTTACCTCCTCCTCGGGCCAATCAGATGTGGAATGTCCTTCGGACTGCGCCGACGGCGAGGGCCGGACGATCGAGCATGAACGCGTCGATGGGGTGGGTCGAAGTCCCATCGCAGACGAGCTCGGTGAGGATCGTGCCGATCAACGCGGCGAACTTGTAGGCATGCCCGGCGCCGACGGCGACCACGATCCTGGGATCCTCAGGCAACGCATCGAGCACGAGGTTCCGATCCGGCGGAAGGGTGTACAGGCACGTCTTGGAGTACAACTCCGTGGCGGCGAAGCCAGGGATGTGTCGATCGACGAACTCCCGGTAACGAAGCTGGCGCACCGGGTCCGGCTCGAAGGTCCGCGTGGCCGCGGTCGTCTCGGATCCACCCATGTGCTGGCCGAGCTTGGTCGCCACCTCGCCGTAGACAGGAAAGCCGTAGAAGTTGTGTATCCCGTGCCACATGAACACCGGGAAGCTCTGCGGGGTGAACTCCCGCAGATGAGTGAGGACCGCCGCGTAGCCGTTGAGGTTGCGGCTTCCCGTGTTCGCCATCGCTCGGTATGCCGCGTCCTCGATGACCAACCCGCCGGTGATAGTGACAAGGCGTTGCCCGGACGCCTCCTCGACCTCGCGCCAGGCCCGGTAGGCGGCTGAAGCAAGCGCCGCGTACTCACACTTGTGCTGAACCAGCCGGATGATGCGGGAATGGTCCTGCGACCCGCCGCGCACGTGCCCCAGCCGGAACTGCTCGATGCCCAGCACGCCCGGCCCCAGCCGACGCGACAACCGGTACAACGCGGCGGTGCCCAGTCCCCCGCAGCCGATCACAATCGCCGGGTGTCGTTGCATCCCCGCTGTCCCAAACGCGTTGGTGAACTTGCCCTCCAGCGTGAACCCACACAACTGTCCGCGTCCATCTCAACAATCGACAAGAAACCGTGTACGGTTCGTTAATGATCGATCGGCGCCTCAAGGTGCTGCGTGCCGTGGCGCGACACGGAACGGTGACCGCCGCCGCGGAGGTATGTCACCTCACCCCGTCGGCCGCGTCCCACCAGCTGAAGGCGCTCGCACGGGAACTCGACGTCGACCTGCTGGAGCCTGCGGGACGCAACGTGCGCCTGACCGGCGCCGCGCACACACTGCTCGCACACGCGGATGCCCTTGCCGCACAGTGGGAACACGCACAAGCGGAGCTCGCCTCGTATCAGAGCAGCAGCACCACGGGCCTTCTGCGGCTCTGCGGATTCTCCTCCGCTGCGGCCGCCGTGCTACCCGATGTCGCCGCGCAGCTTCACAACACCCATCCACACCTGACCGTGCAGGTTAGCGACGCCGAACCACGTCAAGCTTTCGACCGGCTCGCGACCCGTGATGTCGACATCGCCGTCGTAGTGGCCACGCCGGATATTCCCTCACCGGCCGACCCCGCATTCGAGCAGCGATCATTCTTCAACGAGCCATTGGACCTGGTGGTCCCGAGCGACCACACGCTGGCGGAGCGCCCAAGCATCGCCCTCGCCGAGGCCGCGGACTGCGCTTGGATCGTGGGCACCCCGGGAAGCACATACCACCAGCTCGTGCTACTCGCCTGCGCCAGCGCGGGCTTCGCACCCAATGTCGCCCACTACGCCTCCGAATGGGACACCGGTGCGGCACTCATCGCCCACGGTTTCGGCGTCGCACTGGTCCCACGCCTGGCCCACCTACCCGAGGCTTACCGCATCGTCCGGCTTCCAATTTCCGAGCACCCCGTCCCCACCCGCCACGTTCTGGCTGCCATTCGCGCTGGGTCCCGCGAACAGCCCACCATCGCCGCCGGATTGGATGCTCTCCAGCGCATCGCAGCCGACAAGCGTCCTGATCACACCCGATCGCTCCCCGCGCCCGACTGACCGCCTCCGCCGCAGGCGGTTCCAGAAAGGATGCTCACCCGGACGATATTTCCGCGGGTCAAACGGCCGGGGCCAATTCCGTTAGGTGAGCATGAGCCGTGGTGCGTCGCGTTCATCAACGTGCTGGTCAGTCATGGGGCCGACCAGGGCGTCGACGTGGCCGCAGTCGACCGGCTCGCCGACCTTTTTCGCCGCCATGAGCAGGTGGCCTGGATGCTCTGTCGCATCGACCTGGGCGACGGCCGCGGCTGACGCAAGGGAAGCCGCCTCCCTTGCATGAGGACGATCAGTCGACCCAGATCGGTGAGGCCCACGCCATCTCCCCGTCCACCAGGAAGACACGGGCGTAGTAGAACGCCGGCCCGGGTTCCGGGTCGGTCCACTCCAGGCGCGCCTCACGCGAGCCCAGGGACACCAGGCCGCCGGTCCCGCTCTGCAGGTGCATGTGTCCGCGGCCTCCCGGAAGCTCTCGGTCGGGATCAGCCCACAGCTCTGCCAGTGAGAACTCGCCGCGCCGGTCCGCCGTCTGCACGGTGACGCCGGCCCCGGGCGGGCCGACGACGGTGAGTTCGACACAGCCACGCTGAGCGCCGTACGGCTCACCGAAGCTGCGGGTAGTCGCCTCCCAGCGCACACCGCTCTCCTCGCCGGCGACGACCTCGGGGCTCCAGTAGTCGGTCTGGACCACCCGGCCGCCACCGGACACCGAGAGTCGGCCGTCCCACGAGGTGGTCTCGTCGCTGCCTCCCCACTCGACCCGCAGTGGCACCGTGACCCAGTCCGCCGGCAGGTCCAAGTCCGGGAGCAGTACCGCGACCAGCTCACCGTCCCGGAGCAGGTCGATGCGGGCGACGTCGGTATAGCCCGACGCGTCGACGATGAAGTCGCGCGGAGCCCCGGTGGGTGCCTCCTCCCCCATGAAGACATCGCCCATCCGCATGCTGATCACGACGTCGCGGGTCGTGGCCGCGAACGTGCGGCGCTGGTACAGAGCGTCGAAGACGGCGCCCCGGTCGAGGGACTCGGCGAACGCCCCCACATAGCTCGCGCCGTGCCCGTGGTCCGAGGAGGCGATCAGGCCAAAGCGGTGACCACGCAGGAGCCCGTCGAGCGTGAACGTGCCCTTCCGGGTGGCGTCGGAGTACTGCCGGAAGCACTTCTCGCTCTCGTAGTTCCCCCGGCATGCCTGGAACACCTCGACGAGCCGGCTGTAGGTGGGATCGTGGAAGTCCCAGTCGTTGTGGACCATGGCCGCCCCCGGGTGGTGGGGGATCGTGATGGCCGGGTACTCCGGGGACTTGGCCAGCTCCCGCCAGAGGCCGGCAGGGTCGGTGGTACCTGCCGCGACGGCGGAGAACGTCGGGGCGCCGCGATCCACGTCGCCGAAGATGACGTTCTGGTGGCCGGTGTCCGCCGAGGTCCATTCGAACCCGTACAGCGGGACGAACCTGTCGGGGACGTGGAAGAGGTCGGCGATCTTCTGGATCGACCACCACTGGTAGTCGCTGGAGTTCTCCGAATGATCGGTGACGGCCCAGAAGTCGTACTCGCACACGTCCCAGGCGTAGCGGTAGAAGTCGTCCAGCGAGGGCTCGTCCCCGGCAGTGCACCGGCTCACCAACGAGTGACGGTGCAGGTCGCCCCAGTAGAGCGTGTAGTCCGTGCCCCGGACCCGTACGGTCGGACGGTCCTGCTCGCCGTCCGCGCCGACCCACCGACGGGCCTCGGCACGGCCGTCCATGGTGAGCGCGGCGTCGACCGGCGCGCGCTCGGCCAGGGACCAGGCGCTGGGAACCGGGCCGGCCGAGGTCAGCTCGGCGGTGACCACGGTCCCCACGCCGTGGATGCCGTGCCAGATCACCGCGCCGTGGTGCTCGAGCAGGTAGTGGCATTCACGCCCGCCGAAGCCCTCGGTCCACCGCAGGGCCCGCTCGAGTCGGGCATCGGCTTGGGCTACCAGCAGGGCACCGTCGTCAGAGGGAGCTGCGGAGACCTCCTCCAGCGTGCCGTCCGTGCCGCGGTAGGTGGAGGCGGCCTCCCAGCCGTCAGGGCCGAGGGCCTGGGTGGCCATTTCCCAGTAGTAGGTCATCAACGGAAGCCGACGATGGATGCGGTACGCGACCACGAGGCCCCCGTCGGGCGTGGCCACGAGCTTGGGCATCCCCGACGGGACCACGTCGTGTGTGCCCGCGAGGTCACCGGGCGGCTGCCGAAGGCCGTCGTCGGCCACGTTGACGACCCGGATCGACGCGGTGACCTCGGGCAGCATCTCGGGCGGAACGCTCTTCCCCGGCGCCCGTTGGCCCTCGGGGTCCCTGTGGTGTCCGGCCACCTCGGCCGCCGGCCGCAGTCGGGTCGGGCCGCTGCTGCCGTGGCCGGACACGGTGATCACGTCGAAGGCGCACCACAGCTGCTGATCGGCGGTGACCGCCAGGTGCGGGTGCAGTGCGTAGTCGCCACCCTTGGTCAGCTGGCGAGGCTCGCCCCACCTGCCGTCGTTCTCCCGCTCGCGCAGCACCACCCGGTAGGACCCGCCGCGGTACTCCGACCACGCGTATGCGCTGCGGCCGTCGTCGAAGGCCACGACCGCTGGGTCCCACACGTTTGCGTCGACGCCCTCGGTGACCAGCCCGGTGCGTTGCCACCCGTCCGGTCCGTGGCGCCGGGAGAAGATGCCGAACCGGTTGTCCAGCGGGCCCTGCCAGACGAGCTCAAGGCTCCCGTCCCGGTGCGCCACGGCCTCCTGGTTGAAGGACGGGGTGGGGGTGTCACTGACCAGCTCCGGCAGCGTCCAGCCGCTATCGCCGTACGAGACGGCCCAGACGCCGACCCCGCCGTCGACGGTGGCCCCGTAGAACACCCAGGGGACGCCCGTACTATCGATCAGCGCGCTGGGGCGGAACACGTCGGTCACACCGCCGGACACGGCGCCCGCCGTCCCCGGGTGGCCCGGTCGGTCGATGACGGCCATCACTAGGTCGCCCTTGCCGGGGAGCCATTCCACCCACACCACCAGCCGGGACCCGTCCGGGCCCACCGCCACCGACGGCCGGGCGGCGTGCTGCGAGTCAGGCACGACGGCCACCTCGCGGCGCTCGTGCCCGGCCAGGCGTGGTGCCCGGTCCAGCACGTCCTGTGCCGCGGTGAGCACGCGGCCGATCTGGCCCTGTCCCTCGTCCACCCACATGTACCTCAGTGGGTCGGGGTCGAGGAACCGCTCGGTCTGCGAGACGTCGACGCTGCCATCGATCGCAGCCGCCATCCGCCGATTGAACGCCAGCACCGCGTCGAGGTCGCGCTGCTGCTGATCGGTGTAGTTGCCGGAATGGTGGTCAAGCCCGCCGCAGACCGCGGCGTGCAGGTGGCCGTGGTGGTTGCCCGGGGATGCGTGCTCGTGCAACTCGTACTCCGTCCGATAGACGACCCAGATGTATGACGTCGAGGGTAGGCGTTCCCGGGCCCATGGGGCAGTGGGCCGGCCAGCCGCTGGTGAGACCCCGGTAGGCCGACAGGTTCAGCTGACCCATGCCGAACAGCGCGTGGCCGAGGTTGCAGCCGCACGCCTGCTGCGCACCCGCACCCAACAGGAAGCCGCCGGCGGCGA
>JASLBX010000524.1 GCA_030146385.1 Jiangellaceae bacterium
GGAGATCGAGGGCGTCCGCGGCACCCGCACCTGGCTGATCTTCGACGAGCACGACGGCCGCGGCGTCGACTGGGCCGGTTGATCACGTTCAGCATGCGCATAGGTGCCGCACCAGGCGCGTGCGGGTGGTACGGCACCGGTTCGCCTGGTGGGGCTGGATGGTGAGCCCGGATGTCGGACGCGGGTGGCACTGTTGATGCGTGATCCCGTACCGCGAGTGTCCGGCGGCACCGCATCTGGCGGGCCGGATCGCCTGCGTCTGGGGCTCACGCCACGGCTTGCTGCCTCAGACCAAAGCGATCGTGCCCGACGGCTGCATCGACCTCATCTGGTCGTCGCACGATGAGGCCGTCCACGTGGCCGGGCCCGACACCGAGCCGTTCGCGGCCCAGCTGCGTCCAGCCGAGGAGTTCGCCGCCGTGCGGTTCCGCCCCGGTGCGGCGGCCCCCGTTCTCGGCATCCCGTCCAGCGCAATCAGAGATGCCCGGGTGCCGCTGGCGGAGCTATGGGGACGCGACGCAGCCCGGATCGCCGACAGCGTCGCGCTGGCGGCCGACCGGTCGCGCACCCTGGAAGCCCTCGTCGCCCAGCGAGTGCTCGATGCCGGGCCGCCCGACCGCGCGGTCGCCGGCGTGGTCCGGACGCTGGCCACCGGTAGTCCGGTTCGGAGCCTTCCAGCCGATCTCGGGTACAGCGAGCGTCATCTGCGGCGGCTGTGCCAGGACGCGTTCGGGTACGGGCCGAAGACCCTGCACCGCATTCTGCGGTTCCAGCAAGCCATCGGCCTGATCCACGCCGGCCGGCCGCTCGGCGAGGTGGCAGCCACGTGCGGGTTCGCCGATCAGGCGCATCTCACCCGTGAGGTCCGGGAACTCTCCGGCCGGACGCCGTCCGTCATAGCCGCCTGACCACGCTTACCCGGCAACGCGTCCGTAGGCTCGCAATGTCAGTAGCCGGTGCACTGTAATGAACCCGCTCCATTCGTGCTTGACGACCGGCGTCCAGGCGGGCCAGTTGAACGTCCACGATCCGTCCTCGCTTTGCGCATCGACAAGCGCGTCCAGATGCCGCTCGATGACGCCGTCGTCGAACAGCCGCCGGCCGAACCCCTCCGGAGTCGGCGCGAAGTCGAACGGGAAGTGCGCCTCGCCCGGCGTATCTGGATCGAGCGCCACATGCGGCTTGACCAGTGGGGCGAGGCGCTCGAAGGCGGCCTCCGCCCGGTCCCGGTCGGGCACGTGGTCCAGGAAGGTCAACACGGGGTAGGCCTCGTACGGCGTCGTCTCGGTCAGCGCCTCGATCCGCGGCCAGCAGAACTCCGTGGCCTGCTCGACGAACGGGTAGTCGACGCCGTGCTTGTGCAGCAGCCCGGCCAGAGCAGCCGTCGGGTTGAGGTTGCCGGGCGGATAGTCCGGCGTCTGCCACCACGGGGCCGCAGGCGTGTCACGTACGGAATGCAGCACGAACGGGACGCCACCGTCGTCCGCCGAGTTCCGAACCAGGTAGTCGCACGCCGCTCGCACGAGCGGTCCGTCGAACGGCTCAGCGTCCGATGCCGTCTCGTCCAGCACGTGAAACGCCACCTCGACGGGCTGCGGCTGGCTGCCTGCGCCCCGCAGGTCGGGCTCGAGCGCATTGCCGAAACCGCCGTCACCGTTCGCGTACGCAGCAAGGGCAGCACGCACGGCAGCAGCGGTGCCGTCCCGGAAGTGGAAGTCGAACCGCAGGCGGTCGATCAACCGTGCATTGAGTAGGAGGTACCGCTCGGCGGCGGCGAGTGCTTCGGCGGTCACAGTCTTCATGACCCCGACGCTACGGGGGCGACGGCAGGTGCGTCTTGAAGGAATCGGCCATCCCGACGCCGGCCTACGCCCAGTAGGGTCGTCCGCATGGCTAAGTGGGAGTACGCGACCGCACCGGTGCTGGTGCACGCGACCAAGCAGATTCTCGACAATTGGGGCGAGGACGGCTGGGAACTCGTCCAGATCGTGCCGAGCCCGGCCAACCCGGAGAACGTCGTCGCCTACTTCAAGCGGGAGAAAGCCGGATGACGCCCGAAGAACGGCTTGCCGAGCTGGGCGAGATTGTGCCCGACGTGGTGGCCCCCGTGGCGTCGTATGTCCCGACGGTCCGGACCGGCCCGTACGTCTACGTCTCCGGCCAGGTACCGAAGCGCGGCGACGAGCTGATCCACACCGGAAAGGTCGGCGCGGAGGTCACCATCGACGAAGCGGTGGCGTGCGCGCACCAGTGTGCGCTCAATGCCATCGGCGCAGTCAAGGCCGAGGTCGGCGAACTGTCCGCGGTGAAGCGAATCATCAAGGTGGTCGGATTCGTGGCGTCCGCGCCGGACTTCACCGGCCAGCCGCAGGTCATCAACGGGGCCAGCGAGCTGCTGGGCACGGTTTTCGGGGACGCTGGTCAGCACGCACGCAGTGCCGTCGGCGTGGCAGTGCTGCCGCTGGACGTGCCAGTCGAGGTCGAGATGATCGTCGAGGTCGGCTGAGCGGGTTGCCTGGACCCAGGTGGCTGCCACCCACGCTCGCCGAGCGGGCGAGGGCGTTCAACGCGGGCGGGTTGACGCCTGTCGAGCCTCGTCCGGCAGCCACGGTGATCCTGCTGCGTGACGGCGGCCCGGGCCTCGAGGCCTACATGCTTCGCCGCCGGACGACGATGGCGTTCGCGGGCGGCATGCACGCGTTTCCGGGCGGACGTGTCGATCCGCGCGACGTGTCCGACGAGGGCATCGCCTGGTACGGCCCCAATCCGGCCGCGTGGGCGGCACGGCTGGGCACTGACGCGGGGGCCGCCCGTGGTTTCGTGTGTGCCGCCGTCCGTGAGACGTTCGAGGAGGCCGGCGTGCTGCTCGCCGAGCCGAACGTCCAGCCCACAGGTTCGGAGTGGGACGCTGACCGACGTGCGCTGGTCGATCGCCGGCTGGCTCTGTCTGAACTGTTCGAGCGGCGAGGCCTGGCCATCCGCAGCGACCTGCTGGCTCCGTGGGCGCACTGGATCACGCCACGGTTCGAGGAGCGCCGGTACGACACGTGGTTCTTCACCGCCGCACTTCCGGACGGCCAGCGGGCACGGGACGTTTCAGGCGAAGCAGACTATGCCACGTGGATCCGGCCGTCCGAAGCTATCGCGGCGGCCGACCGGGACCAGGTCGCCATGCTGCCGCCGACGCGGGCCGTCCTAGACCAGCTTGCCTCTTACAAGGACGTTGCCGCCGTCCTTAAAGCGGCGGACGCGCGCACCATCGAGACGGTCATGCCGGGATGGGTTGACGACGGGGAATCGGTCCAGGTGCTACTGCCCGGCGATCCCGGGTATCGAGGTGACGATCGACGATGACACTGCTGGCCGGACGGTACGAGCTCCACGAGTTGCTGGGCTCCGGTGGCATGGCCGAGGTGTATGCCGCTTACGACGAGGTGCTCCGCCGGCGGGTGGCGGTGAAGATCATCCACGTTGCTCAGCTCCGTGACCCGGTAAGCCGCGAACGCTTCGTCCGGGAGGCGCGGGTCGCGGCCGGCCTTCAGCACCCCAACACGGTTGCCGTCTTCGACGTCGGAGAGGACAGTGACCGGCCGTTCATCGTGATGGAGCTACTCGAGGGCCAGAGCCTCGCGGACCGGGTACGAACCGATGGTCGGCTACCGGTCGACGAGGCGGTACCGATCATCGCCGGCGTTCTCGCCGGGCTACAGGCCGCACACGATCGCGGGCTGGTGCACCGGGACGTCAAGCCGTCCAACATCCTGCTGCCCGCCGACGGTGGCGTGAAGCTCGTCGACTTCGGGATCGCCACCGTGGTCGCCGATGCCGCCACGCATCTGACGACCGGTGACGAAGTGCTCGGGACGCCCCGCTATCTGGCGCCCGAGCGGGTTGCCGGGCAGCGGGCGACACCGGCGAGCGACCTCTACTCGCTCGGTGCGGTGATGTACGAGTGCCTTGCCGGACGTCCGCCCTTCGTCGCCGACACTCCGGTGGCGCTTGCGGTGGCGCATCAGCGGGAGCCGGTACGCCCACTCGGCGAGTTGGCTCCGCACGTCCCGTCTGGAATCGCTGCCGTCGCGGAGCGGGCGCTAGCCAAGAACCCGGCGGATCGGTTCGACTCGGCCGCCTCGATGCGTGATGCGTTACTCGGCGCGCCGGCCTTCGGTCCGGCGGACTCTCCGACGACTGTGCTGGGTGGAGTCACGCAGCAGCTTCCGGCGCAGCAGGTCCCGGCGCAGCCGGGCTGGCGGCGTTGGCTGCCCGCGGCGATCGGTCTGCTTGCGGCGGTCCTGCTCGGCATCGCGGCGGCGTACGTCCTGAACAGCGGCGACGAACCAGACGGGACGGCGAACCCGCCTGCGGACGGCGGCGCCGAGACGGAGGCGGAGCCGGAGCAGGACGCCGAGCCGCCGCCCGAAGACGAGCCGGACGGAACTGGTGATCAGCCGACGGACATCGACGGGCTGATCGAGACCGTGGCTGCGGCGGACCCGGGCGGTGACAAGACCGAAGACCTGCTTGACGAGCTGAACGAGCTGGCCGCCGAGCCGGACGACGACGAGGTGCGGAAGCTGATCGAGGAAGTCGGTAAATGGACGGATGAAGGAGAGCTGGACCCCGAGCTCGGACAGGCCGCGATCGCCGTCCTGGAAGAGCAGAGCCGGCCGGACGACCCGGAGCTGGCCGGTGTAAGCGAGCTGTTCGGCGAGGTGAGCATGGATCGCTCGGCATGGGGGGACAAGGCCAACAACCTGTCATCGGGCCTGCGTAAGCTGCTGGACACCGACCCGCCGGGTCAGCGCAGGCGGGAAGCCCGCAAGCTCACCGACGAGCTCGCGAAGTGGATCGAGAAGGACGAGATCGACGCGGACCGCGGGGCGCGGGCACAAGACGTCCTATCGCCGCTGCAATAGTGTGCCCATGACGACGCTGCCGACCTGGTGCACTCTCGTCCGCGCGGACAATCCGAGCCCGATGACGCTCGACGGCACGAACACCTACGTCCTGACGACGAGTGTTGGCAACGTCGTCGTCGATCCAGGCCCGTTGCTGGACGAGCACCTGGAGTCCGTGGCCGCGTTGTGGCCGGTGTCCGCCGTCCTGCTTACTCACGGGCATCCGGACCATGCCGAGTCGTCGGGACAGTTCCACGAGATCACGAAGGCGCCGACGCTCGCCCGTGATCCGAGGCTGTGCATCGACGCAGACCCGCTGAGCAGTGACGGTGCTCTCGTCGACGTCCCTGACCTGGAAATTCGCGTCCTGCACACGCCCGGGCATACGTCCGACTCGGTGTGCTTCGAAGTGACCGGCGGTGACTCGCACGCTGTGTTGACCGGAGACACGATTCTCGGGCGGGGGACGACGGTGGTGGCATACCCCGACGGCCAGCTCGGGCCGTACCTCGACTCGCTGAGGCGGCTCAGCCTGCTGGATGGTGTGCTCGTCCTGCCCGGTCACGGGCCGGTGCGTCCGGACGCCGGCGAGGCGGCGTCCGAGTACATCGCGCATCGGGCGGAACGGCTCGACCAGGTGCGGGCCGCCTTGGCAGCGGGCGCCAAGACCCCGCTGGAAGTAGTGGAGATCGTTTACGCCGATGTCGACCGCGCGCTCTGGCCGGCGGCGGAGGCAAGCGTCCGGGCCCAGCTGGACTACCTCCGGCACGGTTAGTGGATGTTGGCGCGGCAGGCCTTCTCGAGGTCGCGCTGGCGGCGGTAGCGCTGCCGGAGGCTCAGGCTGGGTTCCAGCGTTGTCCGCTCGGGCCATTCGGTTACCGACAGCACGTCGCCGGCGAGGGTGCCGCGGGTGACCCACGGCGTCCAGCGCTCGAGGTCGGGAACCGAGAAGTCATGGCCCAACAGTGCCGCCGGGCCGTCCAGGGGTGGCCGTCCGGCCAGGCTGGTGAGCAAGAGCCGGTCCGTTCCGGCGTCGGCGACGCGCACGGTGTCGACGTGCAAGAGGTCGCCGTCCCATACGGACAGGACCTGGCAGCTTTGATCAGTACGGGGCTCGATCAGCGTTGGTGGGCCGAGGTCGAGTACGACGATCAGCCGGGGCAGGAACCACCAGTGCTCGCGCTGGAGCATGACTGAGTCGGCGAGCGTACGGGATGGCGGATGCTTGCGCAGTTCCTCACTCAGTAGGTGGTCGCGGAACGCCTCGCCCTGCGGATCCTCGACCAGGCGCGCGTGCCCCATCGCGGTCATCGCGCGCCACCCGCCGCCGGTCATCCGTGGGTCCGAGATGGTGAGCGCCACGGCCTCGGACGCGGCGACGTCGCGGGCCAGGTCTGCGTAGGCATACGGATAGGCCACGACCGGCTGGGCTCCCCACAGCAGCGGCGTCACTGGAAGCGCGTCGGGAAGACCGGTCGCGCCGACCCAGGTCAGTTCCGCCACCGTGGCGGCTCTGACCGGTTGGCGAAGACTGACGTCCAGCTGAGCCCTCCACGTGTCGAATCGGTTTCGAAACTATGTCGCACTATTGACCCGCCTGTGTGAACTGCGTCATAGTGCCATCAAGATCCTACGGTGTCGCGACCCCGGGGGAGGCGCGGCTAAGCCCGCGACTGCAAGGAGGCAGCCTTGCCGGCCATCATTGTCGCTGTTGTCGTTATGTTCTTGTATGCGCTCGGGTACCTCTATTACTCGAAGTACCTGGCCACCAAGGTCTACGCGCTTGACCCCGCGTTTGTGACGCCGGCGCACGAGTTCGCCGATGGGGTCGACTACGTACCGACCAACAAGCACGTCGTCTTCGGCCACCACTTCACCTCGATCGCGGGTGCGGCACCTATCGTCGGCCCGGCGATCGCCGTGTTCTGGGGCTGGGTGCCGGCGTTGCTGTGGATCACGCTGGGAACGATCTTCGCGGCCGGTGTGCACGACTTCGGTGCCCTGGTGGTGTCGGTGCGGCACAAGGCGCGGAATATCGGGACGCTCGCCAGCGAGGTCATCAGCAGCCGGTCCAGGGTGCTGTTCCTGCTGATCATCTTCTTCCTGCTGACGCTGGTCAACGCGGTGTTCGCGGTCGTCATCGGCAACCTGTTCGTGGCGCAGCCGGGCGCGGTCATTCCGATCTTCCTGGAGATCCCGCTGGCCATCGCGATCGGCCAGTACATCTACAAGACACGCAGCCCCGCGCTGGTGCCGTCGATCGTCGGCGTGATCGTGTTGTACGTGCTGATCTGGGTGGGCAACAACTACCCGATCGAGATCACCGGCCTGGCCGACTCGCTCGGCATGGCACCGCGTGACGTGTGGGTGATCATCATGTTCGCCTACACGTTCATTGCGTCGCGGCTGCCGGTCTGGCTGCTGTTGCAACCGCGCGACTACATCAACTCGCACCAGTTGTTCATCGCCCTCGGGATCACCTTCATCGGGGCCCTCATCGGGTTCGACCGCATCGTGGCACCGGCCTTCCGAGACAACCTGCCGGAGGGTTCGCCGAACATCTTCCCGTTCCTGTTCATCACCATCGCCTGCGGCGCGATTTCCGGGTTCCACTCACTGGTGTCGTCCGGGACCACGTCGAAACAGCTGGCCAAAGAGACCGATGCGCGACATGTCGGATACCTGGGGGCGGTCGGCGAGGGCAGCCTTGCGCTGGCCTCGGTCCTCGCGGTCACGGCCGGCGTCGCGGCCACCCAGGTCGACTGGGAAGAGCTCTACCCGGACTTCGATACCGCGTCTGGCGGCGCCGTCGGAAACTTCGTGAACGGCATCGCCGCGTTTGCCAACAATCTGGGCGTCGAGCTTGGTCTGGCGGCTACATTTGCGGCGGTCGTCGTCATCTCGTTCGCGGCCACCACGATGGACACCGGCGTCCGCCTGCAGCGCTACATCGTGCAGGAGATCGCCACGATCATTGGCTGGAAGGCAGTGGCGCGGAATCTCACGCTGGCTGGC
>JASLBX010000543.1 GCA_030146385.1 Jiangellaceae bacterium
CGACCACATGGCGCGGATGAAGCACCAGGCGATCGTCGGCAACATCGGCCACTTCGACAATGAGATCGACATGGCCGGGCTGGCTTCGTTGCCGGGTATCGTCCGGACGAATATCAAGCCGCAGGTCGACGAGTGGACGTTCCCGGACGGGCATTCGGTGATCGTGCTTTCCGAGGGCCGGCTGCTGAACCTGGGCAACGCGACGGGGCACCCGTCGTTCGTGATGTCGAACTCGTTCACCAACCAGGTGCTGGCGCAGATCGAGCTGTTCACCAAGACCGCCGACTACCCGCTGGGCGTGTACACGCTGCCCAAGAAGCTGGACGAGATGGTGGCGCGGTTGCACCTCGGTGCGCTGGGCGTGAAGCTCACCGAGCTGACGCCAAAGCAATCCGAGTACATGGGAATGCCGGTCGAGGGCCCGTTTAAGAGCGAGCACTACCGCTACTAGTAGCGCGAAGTCGGCGGGCCTGGAGTTATGTCAACCAGGCTGACGTGACGCACTTCCTCATCGGCCCCATTCCTGAGAGAGCGAGTTCGGCTCTGTCAGGAATGGGGCCGGCATGAGCCTGACGTGTCGGGGCGATTCGACGGTCGTTAGCGGCGCCGGTACTCCGATAGCGCCGCGGCGACTTGGTCGATTTCGCCGTCGATCGCGGCCCAGATGACGTCATCATTGACGTGGTCGTAAGCGTGTGTCACGTAGTTGCGGGTATCGCGGATGTCCCGCCACGGGACTTCAGGATGACGACGCGTGACGGACTCGTCCAGCCTGCTCACAGCGGTCGCTACGTCCGTGACGACCTGGCGTGCGGCCTTGCGGAGTATCTCGCCTGCATCGCCGTCGAAGAACTTCTCCCGTCCTTCGGCTGCGATCTTGCGGGCGATGCGGGCGAGGTCTGCAACGTCGTCAGCAATCTGCTGTGTGGAATAGCGGCTCTTCGAGCCACCTAATTTGGCGTTCATAGTGGAACGGCCTCAGCGCGAGCCTTCTGCAGGGTCTTGCTCGGCAGGCCGTGGTCGCTGACGATGTCAACGTGGACTCCGAGGAGATCTGCTAGTTCACGCGCGAGTCCGGCAACAGTGAAGATCGACGTCCCGTCCTCAAAATCAATCAGGAGGTCAACGTCCGAGCCGTCATGGTCATCGCCACGCGCTACCGATCCGAAGACACGCACATTATGGCCGTGCCGGCGTGAGGCTGCCTCGAGGACTTCACGTCGACGATGCCGCAGCAGGAGGGACGGCCGTACCCGCGTGGCATCGAGAAGTCGCTGAACCGTTTCCCCAGTGGGATGAACCTTGTCGGACTCAATGAGCGAGATGTGGGGCTGCGGAACGCCGGTGCGGCGCGCTAGCTCCCGTTGACTGAGCCCAGCACGTTCCCTGGCTGCACGGATGGTTCGTCCGATCGTCATTGCATTGCCCACGTAGCTGATGATACGCCTCGATATATCGGCGTCCCAGTTCAAGGCTTTGGCCCGTGCCGTCGCCGACACGGGCCAAAGAGATCGATTACGCCGCTAGCCAAGGGCGCTCAGCTTCGCGTCCGAAACGCGGGGCTCTTCTCGATGGTGAACTCCTGCGACTGCTGTCCGTTCAGGCGATCCAGCTTGACTGCCCCCGCGAGCCGAGGGTCGCTGAGGCGCCAGATGCCCAGGCCGCGCCGGATGTCGGCGTCGTAGATGAAGCCGTTGTACCAGAACGTGGACCAGCTACCTCCGGTCATGGTCGGAGACAGCGGCGCCGGGTCCGCGTAGGCGATCTCGTATGCGTTGAACCGCTACAGCGAGTGAGCTGACCGAGGGTACGGCGGATAAGTGGCTCATCAATGTCGCCTTCAGAAAGTGCACCGTCCTCGGCCGCGACTTCATCGAGCGCCTCCCGGAGACGCTGCTGCCGAACATCCGCCGTGTCGGGCGGTTCAGCGTCCGACGAGGCGGAGAACTTCCCCGGCATGGCAGGAAGATACTTCTGACATCCGCCCAGTAGTCACAGGACCTGACGCCGATGCGCCCTAAGCAGGAGGCGCGAAGCCCTCGTCGCGTCGATCGTCCGGAGTCCTCGGCGGTTCAGGACGAGCGGCCGGCGGCTGGACGGGAGGGGCCACCGGCGGTGCGGGCGAAGCGGCTTCACGCCCGTAGGGCGAGCGTCCCGCTTGGTGGGCGGCGAGCCGTTGCGCCTCCCGGCGGCCCCGTTCTGAAAGGACGGCCGCCAGGTAGGCCCACGCCGGTGTGCCGGGCGGCGCCGGCGGCGTGACGCACCGCGCGACATCGCTGGCCAGGGACGCCGCCATGTGCTCCCGAACCTGTGGAGCCATTTCGTAGCTGCGCGTCAGGAAGGTGCGTGCGGTCAGCGCGAGGTCGTCCGGCAGCCGCGAGAGCTCCAGCCCGGTCGCCCAGGCGGCCAGGTGAGGCGGTACAGCTGGCAGCGGGCCACCGGAAGAAGGTGCGCGCTCGCGAACCACGACCGTCCCGGCCAGCAGGTCGCCGACCCGCTTGCCGCGCTCGCTCAGCAGCGAGCTGACGACGGCTCCGACTCCGATCGTCGTGTAGAAGTCAACGAAGAACCCGGCAAGCCCGCGGGTCAGGGCGTGGCGGAACCGGATCGGCCCGCCATCATCACGCACAACCCGGAGCCCCAGAGCCAACTTGCCGAGTGACCGGCCTCTCGTCAGGGTCTCCACGCCTACGGGGAATCCGACCAGCAACCCAACTGCCAGTGTCAAGATCAACGCCGCGGCCAGGGCATCGTCCAGCTCCGGAGCGAGCGCGCCTGCGATCGCGGTGACGACGATCACCAGAACGAACAGCACGATGAAGTCGATGATGATCGCAAGCGCCCGGGACGGGAACTTGGCCAGCCGCATCTCGAGAGCCACTGCCTCGCCGGTCACCAAGTCGGTCACACTCGTTAGTCTGCCAGTTGTGGATCTGGATGCCTTCGTCGCTGCGCACCAGGCCGAATGGAATCGCCTGGACGAGCTGATCAAACGGCGGCGGAAGCTGACGGGGTCCGAGGCCGACGAGCTTGTGACGCTGTACCGGCGGGCGTCCACGCACCTGTCGACGATCAGGTCCGCGGCGCCGGACATTGCGACAGTCGAGCGGCTCACGCGGCTGGTTTCGCGGGCTCGGACGTCCATCGCCGGCTCGTCCGACCCAGGTTGGGCCGAGGCGCTGAAATTCATCACAGCGGGGTTCCCTGCGGCGGTGTACCGGGCGCGACGCTGGTGGGTCACCGCCGCGCTGGCGTTCGTCGCCATCGGCGCAGTGCTCGGTGTGTGGGTCGCCGCCAACCCGAGCGTGCAGTCGTCGATCGCGGCGCCGGAGGAGGTCCGGCAGCTGGTCGAGCATGACTTCGAGGACTACTACTCGACCTATCCTGCGTCGTCGTTCGCCGCCCAGGTGTGGACGAACAACGCATGGGTCGCGGCCGGGGCGCTCATCCTGGGCGTCACGCTCCTGCCGGTCATATTCATCCTCTGGACGAACGCGCTCAACGTCGGCGTGACGGGTGGGCTGATGGCGGCTCACGGGAAGCTCGACATCTTCTTCGGGCTGATCACACCACACGGGCTGCTGGAGCTCACAGCGGTATTCGTCGCGGCCGGCGCGGGCCTGCGTGTTGGTTGGGCGTGGATCGACCCTGGCGGACGCAGTCGTGGTGAGGCTTTGGCCGAGGCAGGGCGGTCGGCGGTCGGGATCGCCATCGGGCTGGCCGGCGTCCTGCTGATCTCCGGCATTATCGAGGCTTTCGTGACGCCGTCCGGGCTGCCGACTTGGGGGCGCATCGCGATCGGCGTCGCGGCGTGGGCAGCGTTCATTGCCTACGTCTGGACGTACGGCCGTCACGCCGCGCGAGCCGGTGAGACCGGTGACATTGCCACTCGCGACCGCGCCGACGCGCTGCCAACCTCAGGGTGAGCGGCGCCGCGTCAGTTGGCGGTGGCTGCCCAGGGATTGATGACCTTCACGCCGGTCGGCTCGAAGTCGCGGACGTTACGAGTCGCGATAGTCATCCCGTGGACCAATGCAGTCGCCGCGATCAGGCTGTCGCGTATCGGCTGCGGATCGGGGACGTGCAGCTGAGCGCACCGGCGTGCGATGGCCGTATCGATGGGGAGTACGCGCTCATCGAACGCCGGCAATACGTGGGTCTCCAGCCACGTGCGTAGGACTCTTCTTTGCGGGGCGTCGCGACGCTCGATCAGCAACACACCGGTCTCGATCTCCTGGATAGTGATCACTGATACGAACATCCGGATTAGTGGCACGCTGGACGCCCATGCAGTGACGTTGGGATGTGCCTTGCCTGCCCGGGCCTTACGCAGTTCTGAGACGACGTTCGTGTCAAGAATGAACATCAGTCGAGGTCGGCCGTTCGAGCCCGCTCGTCGGTCCGTGGGATCTCGAGTCGGATGTTCTCGACACCGGGCGGCTCACCGAGTAAGTCAACGATGTTGCGATCGTTGCCGGCGAGCCGTTCGTAGTCTTCGATGGTGAGCAGCACATGTGCAGGCCGCCCTCGGTCTGTGATGAAGACGGGGCCAGTTCGTGCCGCGCTCTTGGCCCGACTTGTGTCCTGGTTGAACTCGCGGCTCGTGAAGGTCGTGATACTCATGGTGCCCTCCTCGCCGGTTATCTATGTAGTCATGTTACTACATGCGCGTTATAGCTGGCCGGCGGCCTTGAGGGCAAGGTAGGTGTCGGCTACCACGGGCGGCAGCTCATCCGGCGTAGCGTGGACAACGTGAGCGCGGTGCCGCTCAAGCAGTTGCGACACACGAGACCGGCCGAGCTGGTCACGTGCCGCTGCGGCCGCGCCGTAGACGGCGGCCGTGTCGCCCCTGGCTCCGGCCATTGCCGCGACCGCCGGGTCGGTGACGGACGCGACGAGCACCGTATGCCGGTGGGTCAGCTGCCCGATCAGCGGCAGCAGAGCGTCTTCCACCGCGCCGGTCTCCAGACTGGTCAGCACGACGACGAAGGCATGCCGGCCGGCGCGGCGGAGTACCTCGGCGACCAGCCGGCGGTGATCCGTCTCGAGCAGTTCCGGTTCCAGGTTCGCCATGGCGTTGACCAGCCGCGGCAACACGTCGGTGGGCCCGGACCGCTCGACCGATACCCGCACCCGTCGGTCGTACGCGAGCAGGTCGACCCGATCGCCTGCACGAGTGGCCAGGGCGGCGAGCAGGAGTGCCGCGTCCATGGCGGCGTCCAGCTTGGGTGCGTCGCCGACGCGTCCGGCGGACGTCCGTCCCGTATCGAGGACGATGAGGACGTGGCGATCGCGTTCCGGGCGCCAGGTACGGACGACCACCCCGCCGCCCCGGGCCGTGGCGCGCCAGTCGATGGAGCGGGTGTCGTCGCCGATCACATATTCGCGAAGCGAGTCGAACTCGGTCCCGGCGCCGCGGGTCAGGACAGCCGATCGTCCGTCCAGCTCGCGAAGCCGGTCGAGGCGCGACGGCAGGTGGCGACGGGAGTGAAACGGCGGCAGAACGCGGAGCCGCCACGGAACGGTGTGCGTCGCCTGCCGGCCGGCGAGCCCCAGCGGGCCGATGCTGCGGACGGTCACCGTGTCGGCTTGTCGATCGACCCGGCGGGTCGGCTGCAATGTGAACTCGAAGGTGCGGCGCTCGCCCGATCCGATATTGAGGGGTGCCCGATCGGAGGCGACGCCGGCGGATGGTGGCCAGGCGTCCCGGAGCATTCCGCGGACCCGCCGTGAACCCGTGTTGGTGATCTGGAAAGAGACTCGCGCGGACTCGCCCAACCGCACTCTCTCATCGCCGGTGCGGTGAAACTGCAGGGGACGGACGGCTCCGGCGAGCGCGACGTCGACTGCGCACAGTACGAGGACGATTGCCGTCACGACGATGACGCCCAATGCCGAGGGGACCGCCACCCCAACCGCCAGCGCCGCGATGACGGCCAGCAGTGCCGCGCGCCCGGTCACAACCATGGCTCGCCCTTCACTGCCAGCGTCCGCTGACTGCGATTGATCACGTTCAGCAGGTTTCTCGGCACTTCACTAGGCGCGTGCGCCTGGTACGGCAGGTATACGCCTGCTGAACGTGATCGAACGGGGACGGGGGGCATTAGCGGGGGACGGGGACGGTGGCGAGCACGGTCTCGAGCACGGCGTCCGGCGTGACGCCTTCGAGCTCGGCTTCCGGCCGCAGCGCGATCCGGTGCCGCAGGGTGGGCCGGGCCAGTGCCTTGACGTCGTCTGGCGTCACGTAGTGCCGTCCGGACAGCCAGGCCCACGCCCGGCTGGTCGCCACGAGGGCGGTCGCCCCTCGGGGTGAGACGCCCAGTTGCAGGGACGGCGACGTCCGTGTCGCGCGGCACACGTCCACCACGTATCCGAGCACCTCCGGACCGACCTGAACGTCCGCCAGCGCAGCCCGCGCGGCAGCAAGATCGGCCGGCCCGGCCACCCGGGTCACCCCCGCGGAGGCGAGGTCGCGCGGGTCGAAGCCATCGGCATGCCGGCGGAGCACGGTGATCTCCTGGTCTCGTTCCGGCAGCGGGACGGTCAGCTTGAGCAGGAACCGGTCGAGTTGCGCCTCGGGCAGCGGGTACGTGCCCTCGTACTCAACCGGGTTCTGGGTGGCCGCGACCACGAACGGGTCGGGCAGCGGGCGGGGCGATCCCTCGACCGAGACCTGCCGCTCCTGCATGGCCTCAAGCAAGGCCGACTGGGTCTTCGGCGGCGTCCGGTTGATCTCGTCGGCGAGCAGCAGGTTCGTGAACACCGGCCCGGGCGCGAACGAGAATTCGGCGGTCCGTGCGTCGTAGATGAGCGACCCGGTGACGTCGCCGGGCATCAGGTCCGGCGTGAACTGGACACGCTTGGTGTCCACGTCGAGGGCGGCCGCCAGCGCGCGGACGAGCAGCGTCTTCGCCACTCCCGGCACACCTTCGAGCAGGACGTGCCCCCGGCACAGCAGTGCGATCACCAGGCCGGTGACGGCGGCGTCCTGACCGACGACGGCCTTGCCGACCTCTTGCTGGACGGCGGTCAGGGACGCGCGAGCGCGTTCGGCGGCGTCGGCCTGGGTGGTCGGTTCGGTCACGGGTTTCGTACCTCCATCTCGAGGGCGTCCAGTTCGTCGGCGAGACGGACCAGGGCTGCGTCGTCGTCTGGCTCCGGGCCGCTCAGCAGGACGGCGACGTCCGCAGTTGAGCGGCCCGTCCTGGCCGCGACGGCTTCACTGAGTGCGGACACGTCAGCGTCGACCGGCAGGCTGAGCCGCTGGCGGAGCCGGACGGCGGCAGCCTCGCGCAGCGTAGCGGCAGCGTGGCCGCGCGCCCGGCCGCGCCGGTAGAGCCGGGCCCGGCCTTCGGTGGTCTCGGCGGCGCGGACTACGACAGGGAGCGGCTCAGTGACGACCCGGCCCAAGCGCCGGCTGCGCCACCAGACGGCGAACAGCGCCGCGATGAACAGTTGCCACGCCACGGGCTGCACCCAGCCGGGCAGCAGCTCGGACACCGATGTGGCCTCGGCGGCGTCGGTCTCCGGGACTGGCCGGTACC
>JASLBX010000507.1 GCA_030146385.1 Jiangellaceae bacterium
CGCGAATCCCGAAGGCGAGCCGGCCGAGATAGGGCAGGCCGGTCATCAGGTGCCACACGCCGCGGTCAACCCCGGCGGCGCGCACCTCGACGAGGACCTCGTCGTCGCCGATCTTCGGCCGGTCGATGTCCCGTAGCTCAAGCACGTCGGCCGGCCCGTAGGTGTCTTGCACGATCGCTTTCATGATTGGTTCTCCTAAGGTGTCAGTGGTGCGCGAGCACGGGCTGCGGCTGATCGACCGGGGCGGTCGGGGCCGGGATCTGCCGGAAACCCCGTGCGATGAGCAGGAGCGGCAGGAACAGCTCGAACAGGCCCCCGGGTACATAGAGCAGCATTCCGGGCAACGAGTCGAGCGAGGTGATGTTGAGCAGCTCGGTGGGCAGGACCGTCAGGATGGCGATGTAACCGACGACTCCCAGCTTGGCGAGCCAGGCCGGGACCAGCCCCGTGCGCAGCAGCACGTAGGTGAACATCAGCCCCGCCACGCCGGTGAACACGTAGATGACCGGTTCGTAGTTGACGAGGCTGGTTGCGCTCAGCATGTAGGCACCGGCCGCGAGGATGACCACACCTTCCAGCGCGCGGAACATGAAGTAGCCGAAGGCCAGCCCACGGTTGAAGCGGCCCAACAGGCCGAGTAGCGCAGCGCCGATCGCCGCACCCGCGACCGCACACACCGCATGCAGTGCGACGCCCACCGCGAGTTGGCCGGAGTCGACCTCGTCGAGCGAGAACGCGCCCCGCACGAGGGCGTCGCCGGTGGCGAACGTCGCCGTGGCGGTCAGAAACATCAGGCCCACGAAGATCGCTATCTTGCGCGTTGACCTGTCGTAGAGACGAGTCGGGGCATCGGTTCTTGTCATCGAGTTCCTCCCATGTCGTGCCAATCGGCAGGACGTACGTTGTATGCTTACTTAGTAAGTTGTACACGTACAATGTAAGTACGTCAAGGGCGCGCCCGAGTGATGTGCGTTCTCGACCGATCAGCGGAGACGGGTATGGCGTTGAGGAGCAACCAGCCAAGCGTGCAGAGGCCGAGGTTGAACCGGGATCGGGTTGTGGTGGCTGCGATCGAGATGGCCGACGAATCGGGCCTGGAAGCACTGACCATGCGGGCCCTCGCCGAGCGGCTGGCGGTTAAGGCGATGTCGCTGTACAACCACGTCGCGAACAAGGACGACCTGCTCGATGGCATGGTCGACGTGGTCTACGGCGAGATCGACCTACCGACCAGGCCGGATTGGAAGGTCGCCATGCGCGTCCGCGCGATCTCCGCCCGGCAGGTTCTTGCGCGCCACCCCTGGGCCATCCCGCTGATGGAGTCGCGGACCTCTCCTGGACCGGCGAATCTGCGACACCACGACACCGTCCTTGGGGTGCTGCGTGATGCGGGGTTCTCGATCCAGTCCGCCACGTTTGCCTACTCGGTGCTCGACAGCTACATCTACGGATTCGCCCTGCAAGAGGCGAGCCTGCCGTTCGGCACTCCGGATGAGCTCGGAGCGCTCTCAGACGCGATCGTGCGGCTGATGCCAGCGGACGAGTACCCGCATATGCGTGAGGCGGCCATCGAGCTGCCGGCGTCCGGGTTCAACTACGCCGAGCAGTTTGACGCCGGGCTCGGGCTCATCCTCGATGGTCTCGAGAGGCTCGAGGCATCGAGGTGATCCTCACGATTGGCCGTCGGACCTTGGTGCCATTGCCAGCATGATTCGGTCCAGAAGCGCGACCCATCCGTCCTCGGACAGGGGCTTGTGCCAGGCGGGTGCCAGTGCGGAGACGCCCACGAGCAGGGCGTTGAAGAATTTGGCGGTGGTCTGTGGGTCGAGGTCGTCGGCGATGACGCCTTCGCGTTGGCCGCGGAGCCTCCGTCTGACCGTTGGCCTGGCCGTACTGATGGTGCAGTACGCGGTGCTGCCGACACTGCTCGCCGCCCGGTTCCAAGTCACACAGCGCTACAGCGGCAGCTCGCTGAGCTTTCAGATCTCAGCCGTCCTCGGCGGTGGGCTACTTCCCATCCTGGCCAGCTGGACAGTCGGGCTCGCGGACGGCCACTACTGGCCAGCAGTGAATGCGAGCACAGCGACGACGCCAACAGTGATCGTCAGCGGGCCATAGACATCGGTGTCGAACTGTTGCGCTCGGGCGATGCCGGCGTGCGCCGCTTGCCAATGGCCGGTTGCGCGAACGTGGCAAGCCCGAACACGGGTAGCAGAAGCCCACAGCCGACGATGGCAATGGTTGCCGCTGCCAGTGCTGCCCGTGCAGCTGGGGTGCGGGCGAGGATCATGGCGAGGCCGACGATGCCGACGATTCCCAGCACGGTGCCGGCAATACTGCCAACGAGGTGACCGAGCAAGAATGGGGTTGTGGTCACGTAGTCGGTGTATGCCGCGAAGTCCGTTTTGGGGTCAGGTTGCTGGGCCAGGGTGGCAGGGATGGTGACGGCACCCCACACCGGCAACAGCACGGGTCAGCGCCCGGTGCATTCGGGCCAGGTCAGCCTCCGCCGTTTGCGTACTTGTGTTCGACCAGGAACAGCGAAGGACGGTCCGATGCCATGCTGCCCACGCTCCCGTCGCGGCGCTCGTCGCGCGACGGGAGTTCTACGTATACGAATACTGGACTTTCGACACTCCGATCTGCCAAGCCGTCCTGTTACCGTCAGCGGAACAGCCGTTCGGAGATACCCATGTCCGCAGGCAGCCTCCCGGTGGAGCGCACCAGCTTTGTCGGTCGGCGCACCGAAATCAGGCAGGTCCGGCAGTTGCTGTCCGGGGCGCGTCTGGTCACGCTCGTGGGGCCGGGCGGCGTCGGCAAGACCCGCCTGGCCATTCGGGTCGCCAGTCAGATGCGGCGCATCACCCCCGACGGCATCTGCTTCGTCGACCTGGCGCTGGTGCGTGATCCTGCATTGTTGCCGCAGCAGCTCGCAGCGTCGCTGGATCTGCGTGACTCGTCACCACGATGGTTGGTCGTCAGCATCGCTGAGGTGCTGGGCACCCGCCAGATGCTCGTTGTGCTGGACAACTGCGAGCACCTTCGCGACGCCTGCGCAGTTCTCGTCGACACCCTGATGGCCGACTGTCCAAAGCTGCGGGTGTTGGCGACGAGTCGCCGTTCGCTTGATGTCACTGGCGAAGTCCGGTTTGTTGTCCCGCCATTGCCGACAACGGTCTCAGGGGAGCAGCCATCCAGTGGGCTGAGTGATGCGATCGAGCTATTGGCAGACCGGGCCAGGGCGGTGATTCCGGACTTCGAGGTGACCGGGCAGAACGCCACCGATCTGGCGGCACTGTGCCGATGCGTTGACGGGCTGCCGTTGGCGCTCGAACTTGCCGCCGTCCGGCTCCGCACACTGACGCCGGGACAGATTGCCGATCGGCTCAGCGACCGACTTGATGTGTTGCAGCACACCAGGCCAGCCGTTGCCGAACGGCAGCAGAGCCTGCCTGCCACCCTGGAATGGAGCTATCGGCACCTCCAGCCGTCCGAGCAGGTCCTGTGGCAGCGGGCTGCGGTGTTCGTCGGAGACTTCGATCTGGCCTCGGCCGAAGCTATCTGCGCGGGTCCACCGCTGCCGCGAGACGCGATCATGGACGCGCTCGATGGGCTGGTGGACGCGTCGGTGCTGGGCGTCATCCGGAGGCCCGACCGTGTGCGGTTCCGGATGCTGGAGACCATCCGGCTCTTCGGCAGCCAGCTCCTCGAGCGTTCCGGCGGTAGAACCACCATGGCACGTCGGCACCGCGACCACTACGCGCAGATGGCGGCGGACGTCGACTGGGTCGGCCCAGAGCAGGTGACCCACCTGAACCGCCTCGCAGACGAGCACGGACAACTCCGGGCGGCGCTCGAGTTCAGTGCGGAAACACCCGGTGAGGCCCCAGCCGGCCTTGGCCTAGCTGCGGACCTTTGGCTTTACTGGCAGGCACGCGGCCAGCTCGGTGAAGGAAGGCGATGGCTAAACCGGCTGCTGGCAAATTGCGACCAACCGACCGCGACCCGCGCCAAAGGCTTGGCGGTCGCCGGCTACCTCGCCGTCACCCAGTCCGATTCACCGGCGGCGACACTGTTGCTCCGCGAGGCACACAACATCGCCACTGCTCTCGACGAACCTGAAATCGCAGCGTTCGCCACGCAGTATCTGGGCCTGGTCGAGCTGTTCCGCGGCAGTTTCGACGACGCCGCGCGACTGTTGCGGAAAGCCGCTGAAGAGCGGCGGCGACTCGGCCAGGACCGGTTCGCCGCGTTCGCCATGGCCGACGTCGGTGTCACGGCGTTCTTCCTGGGTGATCTCGACGCGGCCGCCACCGCGTACGTCGAGAGCCTCGCCCTCAACTCAGGTGGGGACCCGTGGACGCGGTCGCATGCGCTGTGGGGGCTGGGCCTGGTCCGCTGGCGTGCTGGAGCGCTGGCCGAAGCTGAACGGCTCCAGAAGGAGGCATTGGCCCTTATCCGAGCGGTCGACGACCGCAGCGGCATCGCGCTCGGCATCCACGCCTTATCCTGGCTTGCCGCCGCCCATGGCGACTGGCGCCGCGCCGCCCGCCTTTCCGGAGCCGCCGAGGCCACCTGGCACTCCATCCCCGCACGGTCCCCCGAACCGCTCCGACCGTTCATCGACGAGTGCGCCCGCCAGGGCAGACAGGCGTTGGGGGCCGCGCGCTGGCAAGCTGATCACGACCGGGGTGGATCACTCGACCGCGAGGCGGCGCTCGTCCTCGCCCTTGGCGAAGCGTCCCCAGCGACACCACCCTCGTCTGACAACCCACTGACCCGGCGGCAACGCGAGGTGGCACAACTGGTCGCACAAGGTCTGACCGACCGGGAGATCGCGGCCCGGCTAACCATCTCCATCCGGACGGCTGAATCCCACGTCGAACAGATCCTCGCCCGGCTGGGCTTCCGCTCCCGCGCCCAGGTCGCCGCCTGGGTGGCCAGTCACCAGCAGAGCGCACGCTCATCCGCCAGCCAGTAGGCCAACACTCATCGCAGGTACTGCAAAACGCCTTCGCGCTCGGGCACGGCTCGGCGAGCCAAGCGTCATGCCTGTCACTCGTAGCCCGTGCATGCCATCGACACTGGGGCGAACGTCGACGGTCCCGGGGACCAACGGCCCTGCCCGTCGGGAGTGTCCAGCCGTTCAGTGGACGTATGACGGCATCGATGGCCGAAGCTACCCGTGCGGGGATCGACCTTTTCTGGATTCCTCTGGGCGCGGAGGGCTCCGGTTTCGTGCGCCTGAACGGCCGCCTGTACGAGGCGATCACGGCGTATTTCGAAGGCCGCAGGCCGTGCGCCCTGTACCACACCGCTCTCAATGTGTACGTGCCCGAGGGATGCTTTGTCGTGGAGACGATGTGGCCCAGCCCGGGTGGAAACAATGCGTCACGGGGCGTAGTCCTCGTGGGCCCGGTTGCTAGTCGTCTGCTGGCTCGATTCCGCACGTTTCGATACGAGGTCCGACGCTGGCACAACGGCGTTCTTCCCGACGCTGACGACGCAGTAGGTGGCCCTCAGAGGGTGAGCGACGACGCCGACGAGGCACGCCGGCTTTTGGATGCGGCCGCCACGGTTCCGGCACTCACATGGGGTCGCGACCAGCAGGCGACAGGCGAGATGTGGAACTCGAATTCGGTGATCTCATGGCTGCTGGTTCGAAGTGGCGTGTCGATGGAGGGCGTCCACTGTCCGAACGGTGGGCGAGCCCCGGGGTGGGACACCGGAATCGCCATCGCCAACCGGCGCCACCAGCCCACGCACGTGAGATCCGCGACACGTCGCCGAGGCACGGCAATCACTGAACGTCCTCGGGAAGCCCGCCATGAGCCCGATCCGCGGCACGGTACCGGTGTGGCGCACGGGCGATAGCCACAAGGAAACTTAGAGCAACCGCGCCGCCGAGCCCGACTGTGAGCTGGGTGCCGTGCGCAGATATCCACGAGCTGATGGGAGCGACGTACTCCGTGAGCTGACGGCCAGAGATCACAAAAGCAAGACTCGTTGCGATGTTCCCGGAACCTGTAACTGCGAGAAATTTTACGGCCGGCGCTTTCCCTAGCCCAATTGCCGCAATCACCGGAGTGCTGGACCAGAAGAAGGACGTGGCTAGCAGACCTCGGGTTGCCGTGCGGCGAGAGACCCCACGAGCGAGATTTCTACCAATTCCGAAACGCTCGACGACTGGCAAAGCGCCTTGGCGGGCCACAGCAAAATACGCCATGTCAACCAACGTCCTTGATATTGCTGCGATGGCGACCGCGGTAGTCGGAGCTACGAGGTCGCCGACAAGGACCAGGAACGTCGGGGTTGGCCGTAGCGCCAGAACGACCAGTGGGTTGTGTCCCAGCTGTGACGGCGCCAGGACCAGGCCAACTTGGGCGAAAACAACGACCGCCACCACGCCAGCGGCTGACACCGCTCGAAGAAGGGACCGTGACTCGCGATAGCGCTGGTCTACGTCCCGGCTCCCATGCAAAGGGTTCATCGCCGTCCTCCCAGGTCGCTGGCTGGAACCACCTTGGGACTGGCGGCTGTCTGCGGTGTGTCCGGGAGCTGTGCGTAGCTGCGAAATCGGACAGAAGCCAGACAGAGCACGGACACCGGCAGGACCCAACCTGAATCAGGCGCGGGTTCCGCAGGTAACGAAAGCCCGCGACAGATTGCTCGGCGGGAGTGCCGGCTGATTGAAGGGGGTATCGCGATGACACAAAGCGGCGATACACACGGACAATCCACATCCAACATCGGAGCGGGCGCCACCGGCCTCGCACACCTACCTCAAGCGGCGCGCTCAACGATCGTTGACGTTCCGCCGGGCGGATCGTTCGATCTGCGCGTGCACCCAGTCGCCAAGCGGATCGGCGACACGGTAGTGCCGATGCTGGCGTACAACGGATCCATACCTGGTCCAACGCTGCGCGTACGGCAGGGGTCCGAGATCCTCGTGAACGTCACCAACCAGACGGACACCGAGACGACGGTCCACTGGCACGGGCTTCGCCTCGAGAACCAGTTCGACGGCGTTCCGCACAACACGCAGGCGCCCATTGCGCCGGGAGACGCATACACGCATCGGCTGACCTTCCCCGACCCTGGGCTGTACTGGTACCACCCTCACGTGCGCGAGTACTTCGCGCAGGAGATGGGTCTGTACGGCAACGTGCTCGTCGAGCCGACCGATCCGTCGTACTGGCCTGCGGCTGACCGCGAGGTCGTGCTGACGCTGGACGACATCCTGATTGAGGACGGCCGAATCGCTGCGTTCGATCATAGCGGAGTGAACTACACCGCCATGGGGCGCTTCGGCAACGTCCTGTTGATCGGCGGTCAGACGGAACAGCAACTCGAGATCGCGCGGGGAGAGGTAGTTCGCTTCTCACTTACGAACACCGCGAACACACGGGTCTTTAACGTTGCGGTCCCGGGACTCGCCATGAAGTTGATCGGCGGCGATTCCGGGCGGTACGAGCGGGAAGAGTGGGTCGACCACGTGGTCATCGCCCCGTCCGAGCGAGCGCTCGTCGATGTGAAATTCAGCGATGCCGGCGCCTTTGGGCTGCAGCATCTGACGCCCGGACGCACGTACGAACTGGTACGGATCAACGTGGTTGAGCGTGACGAGGGGCCGCTTCATGCGGAGGACTTCGAGCACCTTCGCGAGAACGCGGACTTTGTCGCCAACCGGCAGCGCGCCCGCCGCTACCTGGACGCACCACCAGACAAGACCCTGGCCCTGGTCGCTGAGATGGACTTCGACGAGCCGGATACGACGGGACCGCTGGTCTACATCTGCCCGATGCATCCGCAGATCATCACGGCGCAACCCGGCTCGTGTCCCCTATGCGGGATGAAACTCATGCCGCAGGCAGCAGGCGCGGATTCACCGGAGCCGATCCCCGGGCACAGCCACGATCACGCGGACGCGATGGCCGATGGCATCGAGTGGGAGGACCTCATGCCGGAGGTAAACCGGAAAACTACGGCGGCCAACATGCGCTGGAAGCTCGTGGACCGCGACTCCGGCGCGGAGAACGACGCCATCCACTGGACCTTTCCCGCTGGTGACCAGGTGAAGATACGGCTGGTGAACGAAATGGAATCCGACCATCCGATGCACCACCCGTTCCACATCCACGGCGAGCGCTTCCTGGTGCTTGCGCGCGAGGGGGTTCCAGAGCCGAATTTTGTCTGGAAAGACACGGTGCTGATTCGCACCGGCCAGACCATCGACATCCTCATGGACGCATCCAACCCGGGGCTGTGGATGGCGCATTGTCATATCGCCGAACACCTGGAGACCGGCATGATGTTCAACTTCCGCGTGTTCCGCGTTCGGAAGGTCGACTCATGAGCCCGCAAGAGACGCCAACCACGGAACCGGTAGAGCTTCTACGGCAGCTGCTACGCGTGCGCACCGTCAACCCGCCTGGAGAGGAAGCGGCAGTCGCGGTGGTCCTGGAGCAGTATCTGGCGCACGCTGGCCTCAAGACGACAATCTTGACCTCACCGGGCGGCCGCGCGAACCTCGTGGCCCGCGTGGACGGACCTCACGATCGCCCTGCACTGGTGCTGCTCTCGCACAGCGATGTCGTGCCCGTCGAAGAGGATCGCTGGACGCGAGATCCCTTCGGCGCAGACATCGACAACGGGTTCATTTGGGGCCGGGGCGCGCTGGACATGAAGGGGATATCGGTCATGCACGCGGTCGCGGCCGCTGATCTCGTCCGGTCCGCTCGTACCGTCGGACGCGAGGTCGTCGTGGTCGTGGTGGCCGACGAAGAGGCGGGCGGGGACGAGGGCGCACGCTGGCTGCTGGACGAGCATGCGGGGCTCGTTGGGTTCGGTGACGGACGTCCCCCGCCGGAGGTCATCGGGGAGGGCGCGTACGGCATCAGCGGTGTGCTCGGCCGGCCCGTGATCCCTGTTGCGCTCGGCGAGAAGACCGCCGTGTGGTTCGAGGTCATAGCTGAGGGCGACTCCGGGCATGGCGCCCTGCCGCCGGCGAACCAGGCGCCGGTCAATCTAGCCGAGATCGTCGCCCAAGCCGCTGGGTTCGGCACACCACGCCTTCATCCGGTCATGCGCGAGCAGTTCGCGACACTCGCCAAGGCGGCGTCCGGTGCTCAGGCGGCGGTGTTTCGGGCACTCGCCTCATCTGCGGGGCCAGCGGTCGCGCGAGTGATAGCGCCCAGGCTTCGCCGGGCTGGCGCGCTTGGTCTGCTTCTGTCGGACTCCATCACACCGACGGCGATCACCGCGGGGTACAAATCCAACGTTGTGCCCGGGAAGGCGCGCGCCTCGTTCGATTGCCGCTTGCTGCCCGATACCGACATCGATGCCTTCGTCTCGTCACATGACGCGGAGGCCCGCCGCAGGGGAGGCCGCATTGTGAACGTCGTGCAGAAGAGCCACGGCCCGGTTAGCGGCAAAGGGCCGCTGCTGGATGTGCTCGCCAAGGCGTCAAAGCAGATCGCTCCAGACGGAGTACCGATGGTGTCGTTGTCGCCGGGCATTACTGACCTGCGCTTCTTCCGGGCACGCGGTGCGACTGGGTACGGCTGGACTCCTCTGGTTCTGACACCGCAACTGCTCGCGACGATCCACGGCCATGACGAGCGGATACCGGTCGAAGCGTTCGCGACGGCAGTCACGGCCATGTCCGATGCTGTGCGTCACGCCGCCATGTGACCGGCACCTGCGGGTAAAGTCGTGATCCTCACGCCGGACCAACGGCTGCGCGTGTTCATCTCGTCGACGCTTGACATGTTCGACGAACGCGCAGCCGCACGGCGTTCCGTCGAGCACCTCGATCTGACGCCGGTCATGTTCGAGACCGGCGCGCGTCCACATCCGCCTCGAGCGCTGTACCGGGCCTACGTCGAGCAAAGCGACGTCTTCGTCGCCATCTACTCGCGGCGATACGGATGGACGGCGCCGGGAATGGACGTGTCAGGCTTAGAAGATGAGTTCAACCTGTCGGCCGGCAAGCCACGCCTCGTCTACCTCCAGACCGACGTCAAACGGGAGCCGCAGTTAAGTGCATTCCTCAAACGTGTCCGCGACGCGGGTCTTTCGTACAAGCCCTTCATGTCGGCCGCCGACGTGGAGACACTGCTGCGCCGCGACTTGATCGTTCTGCTGACTGAGCGGTTCCACGACACAGAACAGCGGCGAGCATCGGCTCGTCCAACGTCGGCGCAATTGCCAGCGCAAACAACCGCGTTCATCGGGCGCGAGACGGAAGTCTCCGAGATCGTGGCCTGGCTACGCAGGGACGAGGTGCGGCTCGTCACGCTCGTGGGTCCTGGCGGTATCGGCAAGACTCGCCTGGCAATCGAGAGCTCACACCGGCTGGCGCAGGACTTCCCCGGTGGAGTGTTCTTCGTGTCCTTGGCGGCATTGCGCGAGCCGCAGCTCGTCGCGGAGACGATCGCCGCGGCGCTCGACGTGGCGCCCAGCGACGCCACCCCCGCAGCTGCCGCCGTCGCCGACTTGATTGGCGGGCGACGAACGCTCCTCGTTCTCGACAACTTCGAGCAGGTGGTGGATGGGGCCACGGCCGTCGCTGACCTGTTGACGACGTGCGCGCAACTCAAAGTCATCGTCACCAGCCGTGCATCGCTTCGGTTGCGCGGAGAGCGGCAGTTTCCCGTCCCGCCGCTTGCGGTTCCGTCGGGTGGCGTCCCGACTGACCACTTGAGCGACTATGCCGCCGTCGCACTCTTCGCCGACGCGGCACGCGGCGTACGCACGGACTTTGCCATCGACGACCGCTCAGCGGCGGCGGTAGTGGAAATCTGTCGTGAGCTGGATGGGCTCCCGCTGGCGATCGAGCTGGCGGCGGCAATGGTCAGGATCATGACGCCTGAGCAGCTTCTGGACCGCCTGCGACAGGGCCTGCCGGAATCGGCAGGGGGCCTCCGCGCCGTGCCCGGGCGCCACCGGACATTGCGTGACGCGATCGCGTGGAGCTACGACCTGCTCGATGCCCCGGCCAAGGAAGCGTTCGCACAGCTCAGCGTGTTCCGAGGAGGCTTCACGCTGGAGTCGGCCGAGCAGGTATGCGACCTCGAGACCGACATCTTTTCGGCGGTGGCCACTCTCACCGAACAAAGCTTGCTCCGCGCCGACATCCACGTGGAGCACGGCGCTCGCTTTTCGATCCTGAGCACCATCCGCCAGTTCGCGTCAGAGCGGCTAAGCCAGAGCCCACTTCGGGACGCGGTACGAGCCCGTCACGCGCAGATGTTCGTCAACCTGGCTAAGGACGTCGGCCGGCCAGACCGCCGCCAGCGGAGTGAACTGGACGTGGTCGAGATCGAACTCGACAACGTACGGAGCGCTTTCGGCTGGTTCCTCGCGAGCGACGACCCAGACCCCGTGGCCGACGCGATTTGGGAATCGTGGTGGTTCTGGTGGATGCGAGGGTACTTGCCAGAAGGCAAGCTGTGGGCCGATCGTTGCCTGGCTGCGGACCACGTCGGCCGAGGGGCTCGCGCGCACGCGCTGGCGGCCAGAGCCCTGTTCGCGATCTGGTCCGCAGAGTACGACTTCGCCGTCGCCGCGCTGCTCGACGTGGGACAAACCGCCCGTGAGACAGGCGACAGCCGTACCTTGGCATACGCAGATGTGGCCGTTGGCCTGGTCCGCGCCCTCACGGCGTCGCTGCAGGAGGGAACCGAAACCATTCGACGGGGGATCGCCACCTTCGAAGCGATCGGCGACCAGGTTGGTGCCGCGACCGGACTGACGGCCATGAGCTGGGCACAGG
>JASLBX010000595.1 GCA_030146385.1 Jiangellaceae bacterium
TATGTCGTCAGACTCGACCACCGCGCCGTCCGCGACGACATAAGGTGACGCCCGTGGAAGTTGGAGCGGAGCCGGCGCCGCGGGCGGCGCTGCCCGTCGTCGCCGGCGTCCTGGGAGCCGCCGCGGTCGTCGGGTTCGTGGCCGGCGGTGTGCTTGGTTCGCTCAACTACCGCACGCCGGAGAGCACCGCGCAGGTCGATGCGACGGAGAACCCCGACGAGGCGGCCCAGCTCGACCTCGCCATCACGGCCGCTTCCTGCGAGCGCGACGCTGCCCGCGACGCGGCCGGCATCGAGGTGGACTACCAGCCCTACTACGCCATCGACGGGGATGATCAGACCGGCTGGCAATGCCAGGGTGACGGCGCCGGCCAGACCCTGGAGCTCGACCTCGGCGGGACGGCCACGGTCACCCGCGTCGGCCTGATTCCGGGATACACCAAGCAGGATCCGCACGATGGCCGGGAGTGGTACCCCTTTTTCCGTCGGCTGACCGAGGTTCGGTGGCACTTCGACTCCGGTGACCCGGTGACCCAGGAGCTGGACCCCGACCCGGAGCGCCGGGACCTGCAGGTGCTCGAGCTGCCGGAGCCGCGCGAGTCCAGCACGCTGACGCTGGAGATCATCAGCAGCACGTCCGGCGAGACGGCGGACCGCAGCGTGGTCGCGGTGACCGACATCGAGGTGCTGGCGGTTCAGTAGACAAGGGCCTGCGCCCCGTCGGCGAGCGTCTCTTCGACGAATGTGGCGGCACCGGCGATTCGCATACCTGGGATGACGTCGTCCGGGCCGATATCGCGCCGCGCTGCGCACTGAGTGCACAACGTGACCTGGCCGCCGGCCAGCAGTGCGTCCAGCAGTTCGGGTAGGGGCGCTGCGTGCGGCAGTTCGAACTCCGCGGCCCGCCCGGGCAGGGCGAACCATGCCGATTCGCCGGTCAGCCACAGCGAGACCTTGACGCCGGACGCGAGCGCCGTGCCGGCCACCGTGAACGCCTGCGAGCAGCGTTCGGGCGCGTCGAGACCGGCCGTGACCTTGACCACGAGCGAAGAAGCCATGTTGGAAGCGTAGCCGCGGCGGCTCGGCAAGTAGACTCCTTGCCGTGCTCGAGATCGTGTTCACCAGCGTGCTCGTCGTCACCGCGGCGGCTGTGGGCGGTTCCGCTGTCTTCGCTGCGTACAAGCTGCTCAAGGGCCGGGTCTGACATTGATCGAGATCCCGAGTGATCTGCACCCTGACTGCGTGCCCGTTGCCTGGCTGCTCGGCCGGTGGGAGGGCGCGGGGGTCGGCGACTACCCCACGATCGAGGGCTTCCAGTTCGGCCAGGAAATTTCGTTCGGCTACACGCCGGGCAAGACCTTCCTGTCGTACTCGAGCCGCAGCTGGATTCTGGACGCGGACGGCAACCTGGTGCGCCCGGCGGCTGCCGAGACCGGATACTGGCGTCCCCAGCCGAGCGGCGAGATCGAGGTCCTGCTGACTCATCCAACCGGCTTCGTCGAGATCTACCTGGGGAAGATCGAGTCGGCCAAGATCGAGCTCGCGACCCGGGGCGTGCTGAAGACCGAGACGGCCAAGGACTACCGGGCGGGCCACCGGCTGTACGGCCTGGTCGAGGGCCGGCTGATGTACGTCTACGAGATGGCCGCCATGGGCCACGAGCTCCAACCTCACCTGTCGGCCGAGCTCAAGCGCGTTGCCGGTGCTACGGAATCGCGCTCCTAGACTTGGGAGACATGGCCTCCCGGACCAGCGACTGGCGCGCCGACCTGCGTGCACGCGGCTACCGCTTGACTCCCCAGCGCGAGCTCATCCTGAGAGCCGTGCAGGATCTTGACCACGCGACGCCAGAGGACGTGCTGGCCGAGGTTCGTAAGACCGCCAAAGGTGTCAACATCTCGACTGTCTACCGGGCGCTCGAACTGCTTGAGGACCTCGGGCTGGTCAGCCACACGCATCTGGGCCACGGCGCTCCCGCCTACCACGCCACGACGGAGCCGGACCACGTCCACCTGGTGTGCCGGAGTTGCCAGCGGGTGATCGAGGCGGAACCGGAAATCGCCGCGGAGTTGGTGGACCGGCTCGCCGCAGAGCGGGGCTTCCGTACCGACGTCCGTCATCTCACGCTCTTCGGGACGTGCCGGGAGTGTTCGGCGTCGGCCTGACGTTGGGATGAATATGACCTACCGCAGCCCCCTGCTTGACCTGCCCGGCGCCGTCGAGGCCGATGCGCCGGACACCGGCGTGGCCGCCCATTACGGTGATCCCTTCCGCGAGCAGCGGCTGCTGGACTCCGGTGACGGCACCGTCGACCTTTCGCACCGAGGCGTCGTGCGGGTTTCGGGGCCGGACCGCCTGGGCTGGCTGCACTCGCTGGCCACCCAGCACCTGGAGTCGCTTCCGGCTGGTCAGGCGACGACGGCGTTGCTGCTGTCGCCGCACGGCCACGTCGAGCACGCTTTGTACGCGGTGGACGATGGCGAAGCGTTCTGGGCGCACGTCGAGCCGGCGACGGCGGGCGCGCTCGTCGAATTCCTCAACTCCATGCGCTTTCTGATGCGCGTCGAGGTCGAGGACGTCACCGACCAGTTCGCGATCGTCTGGACGCCGGCGGGCGAGGCGAGACTGGAGACGGGTCAGTTCTTTGCGAGGGCTGGCGAGCGCGGAGCCGATGTCTTCGTCCCCCGTTCTGAGCTGGCCTCCTACGTCGGTGACACGGCGGCGGGGCTGTGGGCGTACGAGGCGCTGCGGATCGCCGCTCACGAGCCGCGGCTGGGCGTCGACACCGACCAACGGACGATCCCGCACGAGGCCGGCTGGATCGGCTCCGCCGTCCACCTCGACAAGGGGTGCTACCGCGGCCAGGAGACGGTCGCGCGGGTGCACAACCTGGGCCGGCCGCCGCGCCGGCTGGTGATGCTGCACCTCGACGGCTCGGTCGACCACCTGCCGTCGGTCGGAGATCCCGTCGAGAAGGACGGCCGGCAGGTCGGGTTCGTGGGGTCTGCAGCGCGGCACTACGAGTTAGGCCCCATCGCGCTGGCGCTCCTCAAGCGCAACGTTCCCGTGGACGTGGACCTCCTAGCCGGTGGCGTGGCGGCCGCCCAGGAGGTCATCGTCGATCCCGACATCGGCCTCCACGTCCGTCCCCCACTGCGCTAACCAACTCCGCTGATCATGCAAAAACGGGGCGTGCGACACGCCGGAGTGTCTGGGTGCGGCGAGCGACGCAGACGGGGCAAGTCGGCGTGGCGCACGCCCCGTTTTTGCATGATCAGCGCGAGCTAGGCCTCCAAGATGAGGGTGACCGGGCCGTCGTT
>JASLBX010000064.1 GCA_030146385.1 Jiangellaceae bacterium
GGGATCACCACCGAGCCGCGGATGCGCAGTGGACCGGGCATGGCGTTCATTTTGCCAGATTTGCCACGCTCCCCATCGCAACCGTCCAGAGCCGCAGCGTGAGCTCTCCGCGGTTGTTCGGCTCACGACGCCCACCACAACAGGCATCTCACGCCGTCATTGTCGTGCTCTGATCCTCCTCAGAGCGACGGTCATCGCGATGCCCTGCCGCTGAGGCCGTCGTCGTGGTCAAGCTGAAGGCCGCAGTGGCCGTTGCCGGACACCGCGCGATTCGCCCCTTGCTCAACCCGCTCGCTGATGTGCCGACGTTTCCGCCATCCCGTCTTTCGGGTAGGCGGTCCGTTTACTGGTAGAACGGCTGGTCTTTGGTGGGGTCGGCCGGGACCACGTCGAGGTGCGGGTCGGCGATGAGTTGGTTGATCAGTAGCGTGTGCCCGCCGATTCCGGCCCAGTGCGGATCGACGTCTCGGGCGAAGCACCAGGCGTGGTCGGCCGGCCAGATGAACGCTGGGTCGGCCGCGTCGAGGCTGAACTGGCCCGGCAAGCCCTCAGCGGTATCCCAACTGCCGCTATCTGCCAAAGGCCCTCGAAACAGCCAGTACGCACGATTGGGCACCACGACCTGCGGTATGTGCGCGGTCGGGGGCAAGGCGGGTTCCGGTACCACTGCCGGCTGGGCGTCGGCTTGCCAGGCGCCTGGCTTCTCATCGTCGATGTACACGACATCGTCGTCGCTGGCGAGCTTGGCGGGCCCGCCGAAGCCTTCCCAGACGCAGAAGTAGCAGCCATCGGGGGTAGTGGTGTGGGTGGCCAGCACCTCGAAGAGCGTGGACAGCTGGTCGGTGCGCCAGTCCGCATCGACCTCGTTCTCGCTTTGGCCGGCGCGTGTCGGATCGGGCAGGAACCGAAGCCTCGCGTAGGCATCGAAGCCGTCAGGGCCGAAGCCCACGAGTTGCTGCCACGGCAGCTTGCTGTGCACGATCCAGTCGGCGGCCGCCAGCTCCCAACAGAAGGTCAGCGTCACGTTTCCGGTTCTACCGCAAGCCCGATACCCGCGCACCTGACCTGCAAATCTCCTCATGCCCAGGGATCAGGCCACGAGTGGCTGAACGCCCGCCAGCGGCAGATGGAGGCCTCCGGGCGGGCGTGCTGTTCTTCGTCAGCACCGGTGAGGGTCCGCCGGGTGATAGCCCAGAGTCCACCGGACGTCAGCGACCCACGCCACGCGCGACCATCGGCACGACCGCCCGCACGCACGGCGGCAGAAGCGGGCGTTCCAGCCGCCCTTGTCTGTCTCCCGGCCGAGGTCGAAGGCTGCCATGTACGGAGACAGAGAGATCAGTTGTACACCAGCGTGAAAGCCGACCTGGCTCAAGTTCGCTGATCTTGGCCGTGCGCGGTTACCTGACATACGGTTTGCTCGCGCGGTCGCCGCAAGTGTGCGCGCTGATATGGAGTCCCGTTCTAGTGTGAGCCAAGTCGGGAATGCAGGCGGGTGATGTTGGCGTGGCTGGTGGCATGTACGACGTGCTCATCGTGGGCGCCGGCCCGGCGGGATCGGCGGCCGCGCTCGCTGCGAGCCGGCGCGGCGCGAGCGTGCTCGTGCTCGATAGGGACGCGTTCCCCCGGGACAAGGCCTGCGGCGACGGGATCGCGCCGCACGCGCTGGCGGTCCTGGCTCAGCTGGGGGCAACTGGGCTGACCGACGGTTACACCCCGGTGCCGTCGCTCCGCGTGGTTAGCCCCACTGGTGACCACGCGGAGCGCGCCTTCAGTTACCCTGTGTACACGATTCCTCGCGTGGTTTTCGACCATCGGCTACTGAGCGCCGCGGTCGCCGCCGGTGCGACCGTGCGGCGGCATCGGGTGCGCCGGCTGACGGTCCGGAACGATCACGTGGAGGTCGACGGGGTGACCGCACGCATTGTGATCGGAGCGGACGGAGCTTCCTCGACCGTGCGGCGGCACCTGGGGGCATCGGCTAATCCCCCGGGCCATCTGGCCCTTGCTATCCGCGGCTACGCTCCAGTGCCTGCCGGCGCCCCGTATCATCAGCGCATTGTGATGGCCGGCCGCGACTGGCCGGCATACGCCTGGAGTTTCCCGATCGGTGATGGTCGCCGCAACGTCGGTTACGGCGAACTATTGCGAAGCTGCTCGATCAACCGGACCCACCTGCTCGACAGGTTGAGCATGTTGCTGCCGGACACCGACCGCGGCACGATCACCGACCTGAAGGCGCACCACTTGCCCCTGTCAAGCCGTCGGCCTATCGCGGGGCGGGGCCGACTGTTGCTCGCCGGAGACGCCCTGTCGCTGATCAACCCGTTTACCGGCGAGGGGATCTTCTATGCCGTGGTGTCCGGTGCCTTGGCCGGGCAGACCGCCGCGACCGGTGCAGCTAACGCAGGTGAGCGTTACGCCCGGGCGCTGCGCTCACGGTTGGGCCGACACCTTCGTCACACCACCGCCCTAAGGCGAATCGCCACCAAGCACTGGATCGTCGACGCCGGCGTTCGCGCCGCCAACCGCCGGCAGGCAACCTTCGATGCACTCGTAGAACTTGGCCTCGGCGATGGGCTGGTCACCTCTCGCTTAATCGGCTCGCTCATTAGCTTGGGATGGGCGCACCGGTAACTCGTACCGCAAGTCTCTGATTCCTCATGGTCGGCGCCACCAGACGCGGCGCAGCACGATCAGCGAGTGGCTCAGTACATCAATCTCGCTGTCGGACCACTGCCCAGGCCTCGGTTGAGCGTCCGAACGGCGGCATGTTCGGATGTCGCCCGCCGGATCGGTCTGCTCGCGCAGTCAGGGTCATGTGAGCATGTGCTGTATAGGTCATTTGCCGTCCTGCAGGGTGGTGACGTGGCCGGTGACTTGGCGGGGCTGATTCTGCATCCGGAGTCTGTGGCCTGGGCGGAGATGCGCAAGGCGGGTGCTGGCGCCAGGGGCCATCACTCCAGTGAGGCGCACACGGCAAGCACGGGGCCAACCAGCTCGGCCTCGAGCGCATGCTGGCACACCTGGACCACGGCGAGGCAGCCGCGGTCTTCGGCACGGGCATGGCAGCATTCCACGCCGCCTTCTTCACCCTGCTCAACCCCGGCGACTACGCCATAGTCTCCAACGTCGTGTACATGCGCGTCTGGGGTTCTTGGACTCCGTGCTGCCGACCATGCTCGGTATCGAGGTCTGATTCGTGGACATCACCGACCTCGATGCGTGGGCGCCGCAGTACGTCCCAACACACGCCTGATCCACACCGAGGTCGTCGCCAACCCCGAAGGTCGACGCCCCGTTAGCACCGCCTACGGGCCCGCCGCCGCCTAGACTCCCTCCGTGGGTGATGCCGACGACAGCTGGGCCGCCGAGACGATCGGGCTGCTGTCCGAGCTCGTGTCGATCGACAGCGTCAACCCCGGCCTTGTCCCGGGCGCCAGCGGCGAGACGGGCATCGTCGAACACCTCTCAGTGAGGCTCCAGCGGGCCGGCTTCATCACCTCCGTCGTGGCTATACCAGGGTACGACAACAGGCCAAGCCTCGTCGCCGTGCCCCCCGGCGCGACCGACGGTCCGACCATCGTCCTCAACGGGCACCTCGACACGGTCGGGGTCACCGGCATGGCCGAACCGTTCCTCCCCCGCACTGAGGGCGACCGCCTGTCCGGCCGCGGCGCGGCGGACATGAAGGCCGGCGTCGCAGCCCTCGTCGTCGCAGCCGAGAAGCTGGTCGCGCACGGGGCCCCTGTGCGCCCGGTGCTCGCCCTGGTCGCCGATGAGGAGGACGCCAACCTCGGCAGCGAGAGCGTCATCGCGGCTCTGCCCGGCCTCGGCGTCAGCCCAGACGCCTGCCTGATCGCCGAGCCCACCGACCTGGCCATCTGCCGGTCCCTGCGCGGGTTCGCTGTGGTCCGCGTGACCTTCACAGGTCGAGCCATCCACAGCTCACAGGCCGAGCTGGGCGTCAACGCTGTCACACACCTCGGCCGCCTCCTCGGTGCGGTCGATGAGCGGGCTCCTGCGCTCCGTGCCGCCGGCGGCGACCTCATGGTCACTGTCGTCCGCGGTGGTGACTCTCCGTTCGTTGTACCGGACCATGCCGAGTGCCTGGTGGAGCTGCGCACGCCGCCGGACCGGGCGAGCGCCGACGCGCTCGCCGAAGTGCGCGCACTACTGGACCCCGACTGGCAGGCGGAGGCCGAGCTGGTGGCCCACCGGGAGGGCTGGCGCCTCGACAAGGACGGCCCCGCCGCAGACCTAGCGGATCGACTAGGTACGGTCCTGGGGACAGGGCCGACCTTCGACGCGCCGTACTGGATGGAAGCGCCCCTGTGGCAGCAGGTCTGCCCTACGCTGGTCTGCGGTCCATCGGGGGGCGGTCTGCACGCGGTCGATGAGTGGGTGGACCTCGGTCAGGTGCGGGCCCTCACCAGTGCACTCGCCAACGTCCTGGGCGGCTGGGGGAGCAGTGGCCACTGACCCTCGTGGACTGCGGGAGGATGCGCCGCTCCTGGACGCCTGGCTCACGTTCCAGGAGCAGCAACCCACCCCCTTCACCATCCCTGGGCACAAGCACCGCACCGACCTCGTCGGCGACGTGATCACCGGCGATGTCCCGCTGTACGCCGGGCTCGACACGATGAAGCTGAACGCCGGTGTCCTGGTCGAGGCGGAGGCCCGAGCCGCCCGCCTTTGGGGTGCCGACCTCTGCCGGTTCTCCACCGGCGGCGCCACGCACGCCAACCAGGCGATCGCCCTCGCGATCGCCGGTGACGGCGACGAGGTGGTGGTCAGCCGCACCCTGCACCGTTCAATGCTCCTCGGCCTCGTCCTCGCCGGTCTCACCCCGGTCTGGGTACGCCCCGAGGTCGACGCGGCCACCGGACTACCCTTCGGCGTGGCACCCGCCTCCGTACGCCGCGCCCTCGACGAGCACCCCCGCGCCAAAGCGGTCTTCGTCGGCGACCCCTCATACGTCGGCACGGTCGGGGACGTCACTGGACTGGCCGCAGCAGCGCAAGACCACGACGTACCACTGGTCGTCGACGCGGCCTGGGCCGCCCACTTCGGGTTCCACCCCGACCTCCCTCCCCACGCGATCCAGCTCGGTGCCGACGCCGTCGTGACCAGCGCGCACAAGACCCTCCCGGCCTGGAGCCAAGCGGCGCTCGTCCTGGCACGGACGGAGCGCATCAACCCCGCGCGACTCGAGGCAGGCGTCGAGGCGACCGCCACGACGAGCCCGGCCGGCGCGATCCTAGCCAGCACCGACGCCGCCCGCGCCCTGCTGGAGCGAGACGGCCCGTCTCTCCTCGGACCCGCGATTGACGCCACACGTGCCGCGCGCGACCGGCTTCACGCGATCGAGGGTCTGGTCGTCCTGGACGGACCGTCGGTCGACCCGCTCAAGCTCACGCTGGTGCTGCGAG
>JASLBX010000131.1 GCA_030146385.1 Jiangellaceae bacterium
GCCTATCTTCATCGGGGCGCCCTGTTTGGCTATTTGGTCGCTAAGGTCGACCGATTTCCACTGCAGGGCGCCCTCCGGCGACCTGCCCTTCCTCCAGAGGGTGTCTAATAAGCTCAGTGCCTCGTGCCCGGCCTGGGTGTCGAAGCCCGGCGTCCAGGTTCCGCCGTCCTGCGTGGCGATGTCGCCACCGGCGTTCCAGATCAGCGGCTGGAACATGTGCTGGTAGCCGCCCGCTGTCCGGATTGGGGCGACGTCCGTCTCGGCGGCGATGGTGTCGCCCACCTCGAGCAGTTCCTCCCACGTGGTCGGGACGTCCGCCCCGACCTCCTCGAAGATGTCCGTGCGGTAGATCAACGCCCGGGCACCCGCGTACCAGGGGTAGCCATACGTCTCGCCCTCAATCGTGGCGGACTGGGCAAGGCCCTCCACGAACTCGACGCCCTCCGGGGGCTCGACCGGAGCGAAGGCGCCGACCTCGGCGAACTCCGGCGTCCAGGTGTTGCCCATCTCGGCCAGGTCAGGCACCTGGCCACCGGCGATGCCGGTCGTGAACTGGTCATGCGCGTTCGCCCACGGGACGTAGTCGATGTTGATCGTAACGCCCTCGTGCATCGCCTCGAAGTCCTCGCCGAACCCGTCGATGGTGGCCTGGACATCGGGGTTGCCCGGCTCCATGATCCATACGGTCAGATCGCCGGACAGCTCGGCCTCTTCTTCTTCACCCTCTTCCTGCGCGGGCTCGGTCTCCTCGGGCGCGGTGGCGTCACCGTCGCCGTCGTCGCCACAGGCCGCCAGGACCAGGGCCAGCGCAGCGGTGCCACTCAGCAAGGTGAGTGTCTTCCGCGGACCAAGACTCATTGTGCTTTCCTTCCGTTTGATTCCAGGGCGTGCTGCTCAGGAGCCGTGGCCGCCGCTGCTGGACGGCCGGCGGAACAGCAGTTTCTTGTAGACGCCGGCCGGCCCGGTGGCCAGCCGCGCGGCGCCTACGATGGCATCGCCCGCGGCCCGGCGTACCACGACGCCAGGCTGCCGGGCGGCGATCGTGACCAAGAAGGGCTCGGTCACGAGATCATTGAGGTCGAACAGTCCTCCGGTGATGGCAATCCGGCGATCATGTTCCGAGAGTGCGTCGCACGCCGCTGTCGCGGTGTCGGCAAGCTCCGTCACGGCCTCGCGCCAGATCGCGGCGGCGACTGCATCGCCGTCCCGCGCGGCCTGCGCGACAGCCGGAGCAAACGACGCCACGGCGCGGGCCGGTGCCACGTCCCCATGCAGGCGGCCTGGTAGCGCGGACAGTGGCCCGTACTGCTCGACAGCGAGCCGGGCGAGCAGTTCTGAGCCGCCCCGCCGGCCGTCATGATGTCGCATCGCGGCGGCCAGCCCGGCCCGCCCTACGGTGAACCCGCTGCCGGCGTCGCCGATCAGGTACCCGGTGCCGTCCACCAGCGCCGTCTCGCCCGATCCGTCGACGGCGAACGCGACCGCGCCGGTCCCCGCAGCCACCACGACACCGGGTTGGCTGTCGAGCGCGCCCGCGTGCGCCGCGACGATGTCTGTGGTTACGACGACGTCGCGCTCGACGTACGCGCCCTTGGCGAGCGCGTCCGCGAGTGCTTCGGCCAGATCCGGCCGGAAATACGCCCCGGCCGCGGCCACCACGACATCCTCGAGGTCCTTCACGGCCTGGTCACCCAGTGCGCGTAGAGCCATCTCCAGCAGGCCGACCAGGCGTGGCACGCCGTCGTCGTCGGCCAAGGTGGCGCCGTTGTCGAGCCGGACGGACACGCCGCGCACGCCGTTGCTGAAGACCGCGGCGCGGAACGTCGTTCGGCCCACGTCGACTGCCAGAACGGTCACCGTCTACTCAGACCTCGTCACGGGAGCGTTGTGCGGGTGCAACTCGACCCGGAACTTGTACCGGTCGCCTCGATACACCGAGCGGACGAACTCCACGACGCGCCCGTCGACCGCACGAGACGTGCGCTCGAACAGGAACGCCGGCGAGTGCACCGGCACCTCGAGGATCTCCGACTCGGTCTCGTCCGTGACCGTGGCCTCGATGGTCTGCACGCCGCCGTCGAGGATCACCTCGTACCGTTCGGCCAGCAGTTCGTAGAACGACCGCTCGGCGAGCGCGTCACCGTCCAGGTCCGGGGCGACCGACCGTGGAACGTGCAGCGTTTCGAGCGCCATCGGCGCGTCGTCTGCCAGCCGAAGCCGGACGACCCGCACGACCTTGTCGCCGGGAGAGATCTCGAGCAGCCGGCCGAGCTGGGCGCCGGCATGCACTTCATCTACTCCCAGCGTGCGGCTGGACGGGACGGCCCCCCGCTGCCGCATGTCCTCGGAGAACGACGTGACCGCCAATCCTTGAGCGATCTTGGGTTCGGCGACGAACGTCCCGGCGCCGTGCCGGCGGACGAGGCGCCCTTCGCGAACGAGTTCCTCGACTGCCCTGCGCAAAGTCATCCGGGACACGCCGAACTGCGGCGCGAGCGTCCGTTCAGGCGGCAGCGCGTCGCCGACGTTGAGCTCCGCGATGAGATCGAGGATCTCGTCGCGGATGGAGTGGTACTTAGCGGTACGCACTGCTCCCTCTTCCAGGCGGGCCTGTGGGCCGAGTCCGGTGGTGGATGCCGGCACGTCGCTCCGTCCCGTTCCGGTACCCAGTGCACCAGTGGTCTAGGACTCTACGCCACAACCTTGGCGATTTACTAGTAGGTTGGTCTAGACGTATCTCCGATACTGCCCTATGTTCGGGGTGTTGGTCTAGTCCATTCGAATGTCCTCGACCCATCTGGAGGCTCAAGCATGAGACGAGCATTGACCACCGCCCTCGCGATCGGCGGCTTGGTAGCCGCCACCTTCGGCGCTGCCGCACCGGCCGGCGCCAACGGCGATCCCCCCGAACAGTGGCGCAGCTACTGGGTGGACGCCTTCAACGAAGGCATCTACAACCAGGACCAGGTGGACCAGCTGGTCGAGGATGCGCTCGCTATCAACGCCAACGCGCTGATCGTACAGACTGCCAGGCGGTATGACTGCTTCTGCAACCGCGCACTGTACCCGCGTACCGACGCGGCCGTCGCGCCCGCGCCTTACGACCCGCTCGACGCGATCATCGAGGCGGCCCACGCGGCCGGGATCGAGGTCCACGCGTGGGTCAACGTCAACACGATGTGGAACTCGTCGATCCCGCACAGCTCGCCAGACCACGTGTCCAACAAGCACGGGCTGACGGCCGAAGGCCGGGACCGCTGGGTGAACAAGCGCGCGGACGGTGTCGAGAACATTGGCGCCAACGTCTATGTCGACCCGGGCCACCCGGATGCGCGCGACTACATCGTCGAGGCGATCCAGAGCATCGTCCGTGAGTACGACGTCGACGGCATCAACCTCGACTACGTCCGCTACCCCGACTTCAACTCGACGACGTCGTACAGCGACTGGGGCTACAACGAGACCTCGGTTGCGCGCTTCCAGGCGGCGACGGGACGGACGGACGCACCGGCCGCGAACGACCCGGAGTGGCTGGACTGGCGGCGTGACCAGGTGACCGCGCTGGTGCGCAAGATCTACCTAGGGATGTGGGAGGTCGATCCGCAGGCCCGGCTCTCGATGGACGGAATCACGTACGGCTTCGGCCCGCAGTCAGTCGGCGGCTGGGAGAAGACCCGCACCTACGCCGAGGTCCTGCAGGACTGGAAGGGCTGGCTGGAGGAAGGAATCATGGACACGGTCGTGGCCATGAACTACAAGCGCAACTGGCTGCCGCCGCAGGATCAGATGTTCTCTGAGTGGACCGAGGTCGTCGCCGACTGGCAGGGCGACCGCCAGGCGGTCAACGGCCCCGCGCTCTACCTGAACTCCGTCGAGGACGCCGTCGAGCAGGTCGAGGAGACCCTGCAGCCCACCGCGGCCGGCAACGTGGCCGCCGGCTGGAGCGGGTACTCGTACGCCAACCCGAGCGACGCCTTCGTCGGCGGGCCGTGGGATGACCGGTCGGCTGAGCGGGACAAGCTCGCTGCGGCTCTCACCGCGCCCGGCGCCCCGTTCGAGAACCCGGCCTCGGTGCCCGAGATGACCTGGAAGACTCAGCCGACCGACGGCCACGTCACCGGCACACTGGTGCTCAACGACGGCACGCCGCTGGACAACGTGACCGTTACGCTTACGCCGGTTGGCGGCGGCGCGGCGACCACCCAGAAGTCGGACGGCTCCGGCTGGTTCGGTTTCGCCCACGTCGACTCGGGCCGCTACCTCGCCCGGGCTGACCTGCCGGCCGACGTCGAAGGCCAGCCGACGGCGTACGTCGTGGTGGAGGACGGCAAGATCTCGACGGCCACCTTCCGCAACCTGGAGGTCGTCGAGTAATTCGGGAGTCGACCGCCATGCGGGCTTGACGGCATGCGTTCTTGGTTATGTCAGCTGCTCGTGGCAGCACCACCTGTCAGCGGCCCCATTCCTGTGAGAGCGTTTTGCGCACTCACAGGATTGGGGCCGCCCGCAATGCCGGTAACGACTGGGCGCCGGCACTGATCCACCTGGCCCACCTCCGCTGCTGGCACGTAAGGTATGGCCAGTCTCGGCGTGGAGAGGAGGTCGGCGCGCATGGTTCGGGGCGCGACGCGAGCTCGCCCGTCGGTGCTGGGCGCCCTCTTCGCCTTCCTCACCGCCCTCGTCGTGACAGTCTTCGGCGTGGTGCCGTCCTCTGCGGCGACCACCCGCCAACCCGGCGCTCCTGGCGACACGACTGCCGCGGCACCGGGCGACTCCGACTTGGGTGCTTCCGTCTCGGTCGCCGCACCGGACGACGCTGACGAGGAATTCCACGTCCCCGGCCCGGTAGGAGTACCCGCGGCCGAGCTGCCAGAGCAGCTGGCTCATCAGGCAATCGCGGCCGCGACGCTCGCCGGCCCTGTCGAATCGACCAGCCCGGAAACCCCGAGGGGACGCGCGCCACCCCGCTGAGTGATCAGTCCGCCGATCCCGATCACTCGCTCCAGAAAGAAGCGTCCCCGTGAATCGTTCGTCCCTCGTGCGCGCGCTGCTGGCGCTCGTCGTCCTATCGTTGTCCGGCTTCTTCGTCCTGACGTCGTCCCCCACTCTCGGGTTGGACCTGCGCGGCGGCGCGCAGATCGTCCTGGAGGCGCAGGACACCGACACCGTCACCGCCGATGCGGAGGCGACCGACCGCGCGATCGAGGTGCTCCGGCGCCGGGTGGACGCGCTTGGCGTCTCAGAGCCCACCCTGACCCGGTCGGGCGAGAACCGCGTCATCGTCGAGCTGCCCGGCGTCACCGACCCCGAGGAGGCGTCCGAGGCCATCGGCCGGACGGCCCAGCTGACGTTCCATGAGGTGCTCGGTGTAGAAGCCGCGCCTCCCACCGAGGACGCCGAGGCTGAGGAGGCCGACCCGGAGACCGACGAGCAGGTCATCACGGACGAGCGCGGGGAGGGAATCCAGATCGGCCCGGCCCTGATGACTGGTGAGTCGGTCGGTGACGCCGATGGTGTCCTCGACCCGCAGACCGGACGCTGGTCCGTCACCATCGACTTCGTCGCGGATGGGCCCGACACGTGGCGGCAGATGACCGCCGACGCCGCCTGCTTCCCGTCAGGAGACCCGCAGCGCCGGATCGCCATCGTGCTGGACGAGGAGGTCATCTCGTCGCCACACGTGAACGAGTCGGTGCCATGTGGCGTGGGCATCGCCGGCGGCACGACTGAGATCACCGGCAACTTCGACGCCGAGTCGTCTCAGGAGCTCGCCGCGCTGATCAAGGGCGGTGCTCTTCCCGTTCCCGTCGAGGTGATCGAGCAGCGCGTGGTCGGCCCGACGCTCGGTCAGGCGGCGATCGACGCCAGCTTCCAGGCCGCGATCATCGGTATCGCCATCACTGGCCTGTTCATCCTGTTCATCTACCGGCTGCTCGGCTTTATGGCGGCAATCGCACTCGCCTGCTACGCCCTCATCGCGTTCGGGACGCTGACGGCTCTCGGCGCCACGTTGACGCTTCCCGGCCTGGCGGGCTTCGTACTCGCGATCGGTATGGCCGTCGACGCGAACGTGCTGGTCTTCGAACGAGCACGGGAGGACTACGTCGACGGGGAGGTCAAGAGCGGTCGGAAGGCCGTCCAGAGCGGGTTCAAGCATGCGCTGTCGGCCATCGCGGACTCGAACATCACGACTCTGATCGCCGCCGCGCTACTGTTCTTCCTCGCGTCCGGGCCGGTGCGTGGGTTCGGTGTCACCCTGACCATCGGCGTGCTCTCGTCGCTGTTCTCGGCGCTGGTGATCACGCGCGTGCTGGCCGAGTGGGCAATCGACCGCGGCTGGGTTGCCCAGCGCGACAAGCTGACGGGCATCGGCCGGCACACCAGCTTCCGGCTGTGGCTTCGCCGGATCCAGCCGAACCTGATGCGGCACGGCCGAACGTTCCTCGCCGCGTCGGTCCTCGTCGTCATCGTGGCGATCGCCGGCATCGCGCTTCGCGGCCTTAACCTCGGCATCGAGTTCACCGGCGGTCGCCAGTTGGCCATCGAAACCACGAGCCCGGTGAACATCGACGAGGCTCGTTCGGCGATCGCCGATGCCGGGTTCCCGACGGCCATCGTCCAGGAGTCGGACGACGCGGACGTGAGCGTGCGGACGAGCCCGATCTCGGATTCGGAGGCGAACGACATCGAGGCCGCGGTCGGCGAGGTTGCCGGGGGCGCGCAGACGGTACGCGACGAACTGATCGGGCCGAGCATGGGTGAGGAACTGCGCCGCAACGCGCTCATTGCGTTGGCCGTGGCCTTGGCCGCCCAGCTGGCCTACCTGGCGATCCGATTCCGCTGGACGTTCAGCACCGGCGCGGTGGCGGCCCTGTTCCAGAACGTCGTCGTGGTGATCGGCCTGTTCGCGTGGTTGGGGAAGCCGATCGACGGCATCTTCCTCGCGGCGTTGCTGACGATCATCGGTTATACCGTCAACGACTCGGTCGTGGTGTTCGACCGGATACGCGAGGAGTGGCGAGCTAATCCGACCGGTGACTTCCGCCTGACTTCCAACAGCGCGGTGCTCAACACCTTGCCGCGGTCGGTGAACACGGGGTTGTCGACTTTGTTCATCTTGATCGCGTTGTTGATGCTCGGCGGCGAGTCGCTGTCCGACTTCGCACTGGCGCTGGTCATCGGTATCGCGGTCGGTACGTACTCGTCCAACTTCACCGCGACGCCCATCGCCGTGGAGCTCGAGGAGCGCTGGCCGACGCCTCCGCCCGAGCCGCGGGACAAGAAGCGCGACGCCCGGTCACGGGAGGACCCGAACTACGGCGCGGTTGTCTAGGCGGCGACCTCGGCTGCCCGACGCATGGCGTCGAGGTAGATCGGTCCGGGCTTGAGCGGCACCGCGCGCAGCGCCAGCCGTCCTGCCCGGGCCGCCAGCGTGGCAGCGACGTCGGTCGTGGGCAGCCCGGGCAACCGGTAGAGCCGCCGCGCCCAACGCGGGAGCAATCCGAACCCTGCCGCCGCGATGCTCATCCAGGCCGGCCGGACCGGCGTCCAGGCGAGCCCGTGCGGCAGCGGAGGGACGGCCAGGAAGCGTGCGACGTCGATCGCGGGCTGGGTCAGCGCCAGTGACGGACGCATCAGCGCGTAGTAGTCCTCAACCGCGGCGGTTGACGACGGCACGCTGCGCGGGTCGAGCCCGATCAGCTCGGCCGCGCGGACTTGCTCGGCCAGGTACAGGTCCACCTCGTCGTCGGTGAGTGATAGCCCGGAGCGGCGCGCCGTCGTCACGAAGGACTCCACCTCGGTGACGTGGACCCACATCAGCAGCTCCGGCTCGTCGATGCGGAACTCCTCGCCGGTCTGCGGGTCAACCGCGCGGAGCCGGGCGTGCAGGCGGCGGACCCGATCGCCCGCCCGCTGCGCCTGCTCGGTCGTCCCGTAGACCACCGTCCCGACGTACTCGGCGGTGCGCATCAGCCGTCCCCACGGATCGTCCCGGTAGTCGGAGTTCTGGACGACCCCTGCGATGGCGCGCGGGTGGAGGGACTGAAGGTAGAGCGCGCGGAGCCCGGCGATCCACAAGATCGGCTCCGCGTGAACCCGCCAGCTCACGCTGCGCGGCCCGAAAAGTCCGAGATCGACGTCCTCGTTCATCTTTCGATGGTGCCACGCCGGCGGCGTCTGCCGCGCGCGCCGTCAGGCCACGTTGTGCGGCCGGAACTGGATGCTGATCCGCGGCCCCACCGGACGGGCGGTCTTGGGAATGGCGTGTTCCCACGTCCGCTGGCACGACCCGCCCATGAGCAGCAGGTCGCCGTGGCCGAGCGGGAACCGCAGCGATTCGCCGCCGCCACGAGGACGTAGCGCAAGGGTGCGCGGCGTGCCGACGGAGAGGATCGCGACCATGGTGTCCTCGTCCTTGCCGCGCCCGATGGTGTCGCCGTGCCAGGCGACGCTGTCGCGGCCGTCGCGGTAGAAGCAGAGCCCGGCCGAGACGAACGGCTCGCCGAGTTCGGCCGCGTAGTGATCGTTTAGTGCGTCTTTGGCTTGCGCCAGCACGTGGTCGGGCAGCTCGTCGTCCGGGCCGTACCAGCACAGCAGGCGCGGGACGTCGACCTCGCGGTCGTACATGTGCCGCCGCTCGGCCCGCCAGGGGACGCGCTGCACGAGCCGGTCGAACAGCTCGTCCGACCCGCTTAGCCAGCCGGGCCGTACGTCGACCCAGGCGCCGGCGCTGAGCGGCTGGCGGCGGACCGTGCCACCCAGCTCACCCACGCATACCTGGCCACCGGGGTCGTCCAGCAGCGAGCCCTGTAGTGCGACCTCCACGTCCCTCATCATACGGTCGGTTCGAACTAGCGTACAGATTCGGCTTCCTCTACTCGTCTTCTGTAACCTTTGCGGGGCTTGCAAGCCACGTTTACGTGGGAAATACACTCTTTACGTGATCATTCTGGAGCTGGGGCAGCGTGCTGACTGAGCGGGTACCCGCGTCGGCCGGCGCGGACGAGTTGTACGAGGCGTTCACCGGCTGGGCGGGTGAGCAAGGGTTCGAACTGTACCCCGCGCAGGATGAGGCCGTGATCGAGCTGGTCTCCGGCTCGCACGTCATCCTCAACACGCCCACCGGCTCGGGCAAGAGCCTGGTCGCGGTCGCAGCCCACTTCGCCGCCCTCGCGCAGAAACAGCGGACCTTCTACACCGCGCCGCTCAAGGCCCTCGTGTCGGAGAAGTTCTTCAACCTGGTCGACACGTTCGGGGCGGAGAACGTCGGCATGATGACCGGCGACTCCAGCGTGAACGCCACCGCTCCGATCATCTGCTGCACAGCCGAGGTGCTCGCCAACATCGCGCTGCGCGAGGGCGCTGGCGTGGACATCGGCCAGGTCGTGATGGACGAGTTCCACTTCTACGCCGACCCGCAGCGGGGCTGGGCCTGGCAGGTGCCGCTGCTCGAGTTGCCGAAGGCCCAATTTCTGCTCATGTCGGCCACGCTCGGCGACGTCTCCTTCTTCGAGCAGGACCTGCGCCGCCGCACCGAACGGGACGTCGCCGTCGTGGCATCCGCCGAGCGCCCCGTCCCGCTCACGTTCTCCTACTCCACGGATCCCATGCACGAGTTGCTGGACGAGTTGCTCAGTACGCACCGGGCGCCTGTATACGTCGTCCACTTCACGCAGGCCGCGGCCGTGGAACGCGCCCAAGCGCTGACGAGCGTCAACGTAGCGTCCCGTGCCGAGCGCGACGTGATCGCCGCCGAGATGGGCGGGTTCCGCTTCAGCAAGGGTTTCGGCAAGACGCTGTCGCGGCTGGTCCGCCACGGCATCGGCGTGCACCACGCAGGCATGCTGCCCAAGTACCGGCGGCTGGTCGAGCGACTCACCCAGGCCGGGCTGCTCAAGGTGATCTGCGGGACGGACACCCTCGGCGTCGGCATCAACGTGCCGATCCGCACCGTGGTGCTGTCCGGACTGAGCAAGTACGACGGGACGCGCACCCGCCACCTCACGGCGCGCGAGTTCCACCAGATTTCCGGCCGGGCCGGCCGAGCTGGCTACGACACCCTCGGCGAGGTCGTCGTCCAGGCGCCTGAGCATGTCATCGAGAACGAGAAGGCCCTGGCGAAGGCGGGCGACGACCCGAAGAAACGCCGGAAAATCGTTCGGAAGAAGCCGCCGGAGGGCTTCGTCTCGTGGGGCCCTGCGACATTTGACCGGCTCGTCGCAGCCGCGCCCGAACCGCTGACGTCCAGCTTTGAAGTCAGCCACGCCATGGTCATCGGCGTGATCAGCCGGCCGGGCGACGCGTTCGCCGCCATGCGGAAGCTGCTGAGCGACAACCACGAGCCGCCGTCCCGGCGCGTCGGACACATTCGGCGGGCCATCGCGATCTACCGCGCGCTGCGCGCCGCCGGGGTCGTCGAGCAGCTGGACATCCCGGACGGGGAAGGGCGGACGATCCGACTGACCGTCGACCTGCCGCCGGACTTCGCGCTCAACCAGCCGTTGTCGCCGCTGGCTTTGGCGGCACTCGACCTGCTCGATCCCGAGTCTCCGACGCACGCGGTGGACGTCGTGTCGGTCATCGAGGCCACGCTCGACAATCCGCGGACCGTCCTGTCGGCTCAGCAATTCCGGGCACGTGGCGAGGCTGTCGCGGCGATGAAGGCCGACGGCGTCGAGTACGAAGAGCGGATGGAGGTACTCGAGGACGTCACCTACCCGCAGCCACTGACCGACCTGCTGGAGCACGCGTACGAGGTCTACCGGCAGTCGCATCCATGGGTGGCGGACCACGAGCTCGCGCCGAAATCGGTCGTCCGCGATCTGTATGAGCGGGCGATGACGTTCGGCGAGTACGTCTCCTTCTACGGGCTCGCCCGCTCCGAGGGTCTGGTGCTGCGGTACCTCGCGGACGCGTACCGGGCGCTCCGGCAGACGGTTCCGGAGGCCGCGCGGACCGACGAGCTGACCGATCTGATCGAGTGGCTGGGTGAGCTGGTGCGGCAGGTCGACTCGAGCCTGCTCGACGAGTGGGAGCGGCTGGTCAGCCCGGACGGCCGCGTCGTCGAGGAGGTCCGCCCGCCTGGGGAGGAACCGGGGCGCGGCGTCACGGCCAACCCGCGGGCGTTCCGCGTCATGGTGCGCAACCAGTTGTTCCGGCGGGTCGAGCTGGCCGCGCGGCGGCGATGGGATGATCTCGGCGCGCTTGACGCCGACGCCGGTTGGGACGCCGATGCCTGGGCGGCCGCGCTCGAGCCGTACTTCGACGAGCACGAGGACGTCGGTATCGACGCCAACGCCCGCGGACCCGCACTGCTGATGATCGACGAGGTCGACGGCCATTGGCAGGTGCGCCAGATCCTGGACGACCCGGCAGGCCACCACGACTGGGCGATCAACGCCTCGATCGACCTCGCTGCCTCCGACGAAGCGGGCGAACCGGCACTGACGATCATCGGGGTTGGCGCCCTCTGACGTGGTCGATCGCCGAGCCTACGGATTGTCGATGTTTCTTAATCGATCTCGTGGGTAGAGAATTGCTGATAACCGACCCTCGGGCACCCAGTCATGGCCAACGGAACCGGAGTAGCAATCACCGGCTTGATCATAGGCATCGTCATCGCCACCCAAGTCGGGGATTTCGAGAGCGTGGATATCGATCTGCCGGATCGAGATAGAGAGTGGGATTCCGATACGGATTGGGATGCCGATCGAGAACCGGATGCCGATCGAGACCCGCAACCGTATCCGACCCAGGTCGATGGCGGGATTGCCGACGTGGCGATGGCCGGAGCCCTCACGTCCGTCGACGACGGAGTGAAGGCTGTGGCGTTGACGTTTTCATCCGGCCCGGACCCGCTCTATACCTCGTCGATTCTGGATATCCTCGACCGCCACGACGTGCCGGCGACCTTTTGCGTCAATGGCGAGCAAGCCTGGGATCACCCTGAGCTGGTCCGCCGCATCGCCGATGAAGGGCACATTCTCTGCAGTCAGGGGCTGAGTGAGGACCTCGACCTCGCCGACCGCGACGACGCCGGCATTCAAGCGGAGATCGACGTGGCAGGTGCCGCTATCCAGGCGGCCGCGCCCGGTGTCGCCGTCCCGTACTTCCGCGCACCGGGTGGAGGCTTCAGCGCACGTGTGAACGACATCGCCGAGGCATCCGGGCACACCCCGCTGGGCTGGAGTCTCGACCCCTACGACTGGGAACAGCCCGGTGTAACGGCGATCTCGGACACCGTCGTCGACGACGTCCTTTCCGGCGACATTCTGGTGCTGTACGACGGTGGCGGCGACCGGTCTGACACGGTCGCAGCGCTCGACACCCTTATCACCGACCTACGAAACGAGGGCTACGAGATCGTCCTCCCGCAACCCCAATCTCGTTGATCATGCAAAAGTGGGTCGACACGCCGTCATCCCCGTCGGCCATGGCATCCGCCACGGCAAGACATACGGCGTGTCGACCCACTTTTGCATGATCGACGTGGGTACGCGGTCAGTGGGCGATCACCGGTGCAGGCTCGCCCTCACCGGCCAGTTCGTCCCCGTCACCGAACTCCGGCGCCTGGCTCTGGGACCCGGCGTTGACCAGCAGGAAAGCCAGCGTCGCAGCACCAACCAGGATTCCGACCGCCCACCAGATGGCGGAAGTAAACCCGTACACCATTGCCTCCAACTGCAGTAGCTCAGGCGAGGCGCCCCCCGCAGCGTTCGCTGTCAGGAACGTGGTGGTCGCGCTCGCCGCGATCGTGTTGAGCAGAGCGATCCCGATCGCGCCGCCCACCTGCTGCGACGTGTTGATCATCGCGGACGCGATGCCGGCGTCGCGCGGCTCGACCCCATACGTGGCCATGCTCATCGCCGGCATGAACGTCGTGCCCATGCCCAGACCGAGCAGCACAATGGCGGGCAGGATCAGCCCGACGTACGAGCTGTCCGGTTCGATCTGCGTGAGCATGAGCATGCCGGTGGACGCCACCAGCAGACCCGGCGTCATCAGATACCTCGCCGGAACCCGCGTCATCAACCGGGCGCCGATCTGCGTCGATCCGGTGACCATGCCGACGACCATGGGCAGGAACGCCACGCCGGTGCGGACCGGGCTGTAACCCTTCACGATCTGCAGGTAGTACGTGAGGAACAGGAACAGCCCGAACATCGCGATGATCGCCAGGCCCATCGCGGCGTACACGCCGCCCCGGTTGCGGTCCAGAACGACGCGCAGCGGAAGCAGCGGCGCGGACACCCTCCGCTCGACCAGGACGAATGCGGCCAGCAGTACGGCGGTCGCAGCGAACATCGTTACGGTCAGGCTCTCGGTCCAGCCCTGCGACTCTGCCCGCGTGAACCCGTAGACCAGCGAGACCAGGCCGAGCGTGCCGAGCACGACGCCTGGAATATCGAGCGGGGACCGGTTGCGGCCGTCCGGCTCGCGGATCTCGATCATTCCACCGACCACGGCGATGGCCGCGATCGGGATGTTCACGTAGAAGACCCAGCGCCAGTCGAGGTACTCGGTCAGCAAGCCGCCGAGGGTCAGACCGACCGCGGCTCCACCGCCGGCGATTGCGCCGAAGATCCCGAACGCCTTGGCCCGCTCTTTGGGGTCGGTGAACATCACCGACAGCAGGGAGAGTGCGGCCGGTGCCAGCAGCGCACCGAAGACGCCCTGCAGGGCGCGAGAAGCGAACAGCATCAGCTCATTCACTGCCGCGCCGCCGAGCGCCGATGCGAGCGCGAATCCGACGAGCCCCGTCATAAAGGTGTTTTTGCGGCCCCACATGTCGGCGATCCGGCCACCCAGCAGCAGTAGCCCGCCGAATGCCAGGGCGTACGCGGTGATGACCCACTGCCGGTTGCCGTCCGAGATACCGAGATCGGCCTGGGCGGAGGGCAATGCGATGTTCACGATCGTCGCGTCCAGGATCACCATCAGCTGGGCGATGGCGATGAAGGCGAGGGCCCGCCATCGCCGTGGGTCAGACTGTGACTTTTGGGATATTTCACTTGGGCTAGACATGCGTGTTCTCACCAATCGCTAGTCGGATTACTTGATCGGGCCTGCGCGGGTTACGAGTTACGGCGCCGCAGGTCCTCCAAGGTGACGGCCGCACCGGGCAATGTTGATCTCGTTGGCGCGCGGAGGCCGTCGAGGAAGATTTGGAGATGGCGGTGGACGAAGGGTCCGAACTGGCCACACGTCGTGCCGGGCACGGGCCTGGTCAACTGGGTGATGGCCGTGAGGAGATCACCGCGCTCCACGTCCGGCCTGAGTTGACCGGAATTGCGGGCGTGATCCATCACTCGATCGACGGCGGCCTCGAACCGTAGCCGGGCGTCGACGACGCGGGAGTCGGAAGGATCGAAGACGCCGCAGAACACCGCAGACAGCGACCCGATCCGCTCGTCGGCCGCTGCAATCACGAACCGCCGCAGCGCCTCGAACGCGTCGTGCTCTTCCGCGATGGCGCGATTGGCATGGTCGATGACGCGGTCGATGGCTGACAGCGCGGCGGCCAGGACGAGTTCGTCGCGATCGGTGAAGTGACGGTAGAGAGTTGCGTTACCCACTCCTGCCCGATGGGCTATGGCGTCGAGCGGTACGTCGGGCCCGATCTCCAGGAACGCATCGCGGGCCGCGGCGATGATCCGCTCGCGGTTGCGTAGCGCGTCGGCCCGAAGCCGGTGTCCCGGCTCGGCTGTCGAAACGGCGCCCATGGGCTCCCCCTCGGTGCTCCGGAAACGGGGAAACTTTCCCCGGTTAGGTCGAACACTCAGCTAAACGGGGAGTCCCTCCCCACTAATCCCAGTTCCGAATGTGATCTGAGTCACACATTGCGAGTTATCCGGCCGGACAGGTCGCTGGCCTGGGCCAGGACGCCCGGCCACCCGGACAACTCGAGCCTTGGGTACGCCAGCCGTACCCAACCTCACCTGCGTCTACTGCAGGGCTGCACTAATCGCCTCACGCATGGTTGTGGTCGGCCGGCCGGCGAGCCGGCTGAGATCGCCCGTCTCGACGAGTAGATCGCCCCGCGCCAGGCCACGATCGGAGTTGGCGAGCCCCGCGGCGAACGCCGCCGGTACGCCCGCGGCGGTGAGGGTCGCCGCATACTCCTGCTCCGCGAGATCGCGATACACCACCTCGCGTCCGGACAGCTCCGTGACGGCCGCTGCCAGCTCGGACATGCTGAACGCGCCGTCGCCGCCGAGTTCGTAGGTACGGCCGGCGTGCCCGTCGGATGTGAGCACAGCAGCGGCGGCCGCAGCATAGTCAGCCCGCGTCGCCGCGCTCACCCGGCCGTCGCCCGCGCACCCGAGGACGGCACCGTGCTCGAGGTACACCGGAAGCTGGCCGGTGTAGTTCTCCAGGTACCAGCTGTTGCGTAGCAGGGTGACCGGCACGTCGGCGGCGGCGAGCGCCTGCTCGGTCGCACGATGATCGTCCGCGAGAGCTACCGTGCTCCGATCTGCGTTCGCGATGCTCGTATAGACCAGGAGCCCCACACCGGCGTCGGCCGCGGCCGCAATCGCGTTCTTGTGCTGGGCCACTCGCTTGCCGACCTTGCTACCGGAGATCAGCAGAACCTTGTCGGCTCCCGCGAAGGCAGAACGCAGGCTGTCCGGGTCGTCATAGTCGATGGGCCGGGTCTGCACACCACGATCCGCGAGATCTTTGATCTTCTCGATGGCGCGCCCGGTGGCGACGACCTCATCTGCAGGCCGCCCTCGGGCGAGCAACTCCTCCACGACAAGCCGTCCGAGGTGGCCGGTTGCTCCGGTAACGATGATGGGCATGGTTCTTCATGTTCCCTTCGGCGATGAACGCTGTCGCCAAGCCCAACTAGCGGCTTGTAGCCGCACTTCCCACTCGAAAGTACCCACTTTGAAGTAAGGTACTGGCGTGAAGGTGAGTCCCCAGCCCACAGGCCTGTTCGAGTTCTTCAGCAACGGCGTGCCGCCCGCTGGGTGTCCGAGCCGGATCGTGCTCGATCACGTCACGAGCCGGTGGGGCGTGCTGATCCTCATCGCACTGTCGCAGGGCACGCTGCGCTGGAGCGAGTTGCGCCGGCGGGCCGACGGCATCAGCGAGAAGATGCTCGCCCAGACGCTGCAGATTCTGGAGCGGGACGGCTTCGTGCACAGGGATGCCAAGCCGGTCATTCCGCCCCGCGTCGACTACAGCCTTACCCACCGGGGCGAGGAGATCGTCGCACTCCTCATCCCACTGATGGAGTGGATCGCTTCCAACGCCGACGACATCGTCGCCGCCTAGTCCTACGCCTCCGGTTCGGTCACCCACTGAACCAACTGAATGATCACGCCATTGGGGTCGGTGACCTGGAAGAACCGCTCACCCCACGGCTCGGTCTGCAATGGCGTGGTTATCTCCATACCTTCGGCTTGCAGCCGCTCGTGTTCGCCATCGATGTCGTCCACCACGAAGACGACCAGCAGTCCGTCCGCACTGGTCTGGCGCATCGACTCGGGACGGAAGCTCTCCAGCCCGGTCCGCAGGAAGATCACGTTGAACCCTGCGTCCGGACGCGACAGCGAGACGAAACCCTCCGCCGACATGTCCTCGGCAAAGCCGAAGTGATCCTTCAGGAAGGCGGCCGAGGCAGCCACGTCTTTGACATTGAGCGAGATGGCCGAAGCCGTGATGTTCACTGAACCTCCTAGGCTGGCAGAGACCATTGTACGTCGTACAACGTACATAGTACGGAGTTGTTCCGAGGGGGACGTGACCGTGCCCACATCGGCCAGCGGGGCAGGGGACCCGGCGCGAACGCTGCAATTGCTGTGGCGCGAGCCGGCACGGTCGCCCCGAAGAGGTCCGCAGCCGGGGCTGACCGTCGACGAGATCGTCCGAGCCGCCATATCCATCGCCGACGCCGAAGGCCTCGATGCGGTGACGATGCGCCGCCTGGCCCAGGAACTGCGCGTCGCAGCCATGACGCTCTACACCTACGTGCCGGGCAAGGCCGAACTGCTCGACCTGATGCTCGACTACGCCTACGGCCAGATGCGCCGGGCGCGCCTAGATGGCAAGTCCTGGCGAGCCCGCCTCGAAGCCGTGGCGGCCGAGAATCGCGACCTGTTCGCCAACCACCCGTGGGCAGCCACGATCTCGACAGTGCGGCCGCCGCTCGGGCCCGGCGCGCTCGGCAAGTACGACCACGAGCTTGCCG
>JASLBX010000162.1 GCA_030146385.1 Jiangellaceae bacterium
CGGATATCCAGGACGGTCGGGACATTGATCAAGGTCCAACTGGCGGGATCGCGGTCGCGAGCATCTCGCCGACATCGCCGAGCACGTGACGTCCCCCCTCGACGACGACCCGACCGCCCACGACGACCGTGTCGACGTCCGCAGCAGTTGCGGCGAGAACCACCTGCTCCGGTAGGGCTCCAGCCGTACGCGGGGTATCGAGCCGGACGGCGACGAGATCACAGAGTGACCCGGGAGTGATCCGTCCCGCGTCCGGCCAGCCCAGCGCGGCGTGGCCTGCCTCGGTGAGCGCGGTGACGAGCTCGGCGGGCGTGAACCGGCCGCGCTGGAGGGTGGCGAGGCGCTCGTGCATCTCCAGTGCGCGGGCCTCCTCGAGCAGGTCGATCATTGCGTGCTGGTCCGATCCGAGGGCCAGCGATGCGCCCGCGTCAAGGAGTGCGTGAGCAGGGCCAATGCCGTCGGCGAGGTCGCGCTCGGTGGTCGGACAGAATCCCGCCGTCACGCCGGCTGCGCCAAGCTGAGCGATATCCCCGTCCGTCAGATGCGTGGCGTGCACAGCCGTCGTCGTGGGACCTAACGCGCCGTGGTCATGCAGCAACTGGGTCGGCGTGGCCGCGTAGGCCGTGAGGCACGCCTCGTTCTCGGCCGGCTGCTCGGAAAGGTGGACGTGCAGTGGACGGCCCGCCGCAGCGGCGACGACCGTGGGGAGCTGCTCGGCGGGGACGGCGCGTACCGAATGGATGGCCGCGCCGATGCGCGTCGTCGCGTCCGGTCTCAGTCCGGCGACGCGCTGCGCCCACTTCTCTGCGTCACCGTCACCGAACCGAAGCTGGGCCGGGCTGAGCGGCTGGTCGAAGCCCGCGGTCAGATAGCAGGTGTCGAGCAGCGTCAGCCTGATGCCGGCCGCCCGCGCGGCGTCCGTGAGCGCCTCACCCATCGCGTTGGGCTCGCGGTACAGCGTGCCGTCCGGACCGTGGTGGACGTAGTGGAACTCGCCGACACACGTGACGCCGGCGAGGGCCATCTCGGCGTACACCGCGGTGGCCAGCCGCCGGTACGAGTCGGGGTCGAGGCGGCTGGCCACCGCGTACATCTGCTCGCGCCAGGTCCAGAACGTCCCGCCGCCGCTGTGCGTCCGTCCCCGAAGGGCGCGGTGGAACGCGTGCGAGTGGACGTTTGCAAGCCCGGGCAGCGTGAGCCCGGGGAGCCGCACGTCTCCCGGCTCAAGTTCGGCTACGTGGTCGACGCCCGCGATGCGGCCGTCGCCGTCCGTCGTGATGCGTACGTGGTCGGAGACCCCGCCGGGCAGCCACGCGTGCTCGCACCAATAGACCGTCACGGTGCGATTCTGCTGCCCCCACGCGCTAAAGGCGAACAGGGACGGCCTTCATCCCGTTGACGCGTGACGACTGCGTGCCGACTATGTGAACGTCACGTAGCTCGGGCTTCCGGGCGCAGCCAAACCCCGTCCCTGGGACGCAGAGTGATCAGCGGATCCAGCCTCACCGGACGCTCAGGCACCCGCAGCAGCCGCCAGCGGCGGGAAATGGTCGCTAGCGCGAGCACGCCCTCGGTCCAGGCGAAGCCTTCCCCGATGCACCGGCGCAGCCCGGCACCGAACGGGAAGTAGGCCCATCGCGGCCGGTCCTTGGCGCTGCCGTCCAGCCAGCGGTCGGGCAGGAATCGCTCGGGTTCCGGCCACCAGCGAGCGTCCCGGTACGTGACCCACTGGGAGAGCAGCGCAAGCTCACTCTGACCGACGGTGTTGCCGTTCACGGGATAGTCGGCGATCGCCTCGCGGCCCATCAGCCAGGCCGGTGGATACAGGCGAAGAGCCTCCGAGATGACGGCGCGGCAGAACGGCAGTTGGTCGACGTGCTCCGGGAAGGGACGGTCGTCGGTGCCGAGCACCCCGTCCACCTCGGCGTGGACGCGCTGCTCGACGTCCGGCGCATCGGCGAGCAGGTGGAAAGCGAAGGCCAGCGCGTTGGCCGTCGTCTCGTGTCCGGCCAGCAGGAGCGTCACGGCGTGGTCCCGGATCTCTGCGTCCGACAACTGCTCGGACCCGTCCCCGTGGACCAGCGCCGAGAGCAGGTCGCCGGCGTCGGAGCTGTCCGCTCGGCGCTGTGCGACGACACGGTCGACCAGTCCATGGAGGGCATCGCGTCCTCGGTGGAGCCGCTTCGCTGGGCCGAAAGGCGTGGCCTGCAACCGCCAGCCGAACGGCAGAAACGCCAGCTTGTACGCGCTGAGCAGGTCGGCGAGGGCATGCTCCACGGTCGCCACGTCGTGGTCGTCGACGTCCGTGCCTAGCAAGGTCCGGCCAGCGGACGCGAGTGTGATCCGGACCGTCTCGGCATGCACGTCGATGGGGACGCCCGGCGCCCACCGCTCGGTGGTTGCCGCCGCCTGCTCGATCATCGTCCCGGCGTACCCGGTGATCCGCTTGGAATGGAACACTGGCTGGACGAGCCGCCGGTGGCGGTGGTGCGTGTCCGCGTCGGACGTCAGCAGGCCGTCACCGAGCACGACGCGGGCTCGTTGCAGCACCGGACCCTTCCGGAACCGGTCGGCGTGCGTGACGAGCACTTCGTGGACCTGGTCCGGGTGCGTGAGCAGCCAGCCGTCATACGGGCCAAACCGGAGCCGCGCCACATCGCCCTGCTCGCGGGCGCGCTCGGTCAGGAAACCCAGCCGGTTCGCCCCGAAGGCGAGCAGGTCACCGAGGAGAGGTAGCGAACGCGGCGCCATGCCTGCAACGCTACGGGGTCATTCGCGCGTGGCGAGCCACTCGAGCACTGTGGTCAAGGCCTCCACGCCAGCGAGGCAGTCGGAGCGCTCGGAGTGTTCGTGCGGCGAGTGCGATACGCCGGTCGGGTTGCGGACGAACAGCATGGCGGACGGGACGCCCGCCGCGGCGAGGATGCCGGCGTCGTGGCCGGCTCCCGTGGGCAGGATCGGCGGATTGCCCAGGACGTGGGCCAACCTGTCTCGTAGCGTCCCGTCGAACGATGTGAGCGCCGTCCACGACTCTTCGTCGACGCGGGCGTGCTCGCCGTGGAGGTCGCCGGCCAGGTCCGCGACCACGGCACGGACTCGCGGCTCGTCGGCTCCGCGAACGTCCAGCCAGGCGGTAACTCCGCTGGGGATGGCGTTGACGCCGTTCGGCTCGACGCGCACCTTGCCGACGGTGGCCAGGGCATCGTGCCGGATCGCCGCCTCGCGCGCCGCCAGGACGGTGGCCGCGAACAGCAGCATCGGGTCGTCGCGGTCTTCCAGCCGGGTGGTTCCCGCATGGTCGGCCCGGCCGGCCAGCTCAATCCGCCACCGGCCGTGCGGCCAGATGCCGCTGGCCAGGCCCAGCGGAGCGTCCAGGCCGGCGAGCCCGTACGCGGGCCGGCCGTCGCCGGTGTCCAGGTGGACGCGGCCCTGCTCGATGTGCAGTTCGACGAAGTGCCCGATCCTTGCGAGGCGATCGGGTTCGGCGTCGACGTGTGCCGGGTCATGGCCAGCCGCTGCCATCGCCTCGGCCATTGTCATTCCGTCGTTGTCGCGCAGGCTCCTCGCCCGGTCGGGGTCGAGTGCGCCAGTCAGCAAGCGCGACCCGCCGCAGGCGACGCCGAACCGAGCGCCTTCCTCGTCCGAGAACGCCGCGACTGTGATCGGGCGCTCTGGCTTGACGCCCCTGGCGCGAAGCTCGTCGAGGGCGGCGAACGCCGATACGACACCAAGCGGCCCGTCGAAGGCGCCTCCGTCGGGGACGGAGTCCAGGTGCGAGCCCATGACAAGTGCGTCGCCGGCCGTCGGGTCACCCCACCACGCCCAGAGGTTGCCGTTGCGGTCGGTTTCGACGTCCAGGCCGCGCTTTTCGGCGGCGGCGGTGAACCACTCGCGGCATTCGAGATCGGCTGGCGTCCAGGCGTACCGGCGGTAGCCGCCCGTACGGGCGTCCCGGCCAATTGGGAGTAGGGCGTCCCAGAGCGCGTCGAAGCCCCTCATCGCAGCGGACCTATGCGTGTATTGTCCGGCCATTGCGACGCTTGCAAGCCACGCCCCCAACTCTGCTGATGCAGCGTCACCAGCGCGTTGACCAGGTAGGCCTCGTCAAGCTCAGCAGCGGTCACCGGTGTCTTCACCCGGGCGTAGTAGGTGGATGGCGCTATCGAGACACCATGCTTGGACAGCATGGCACAGATCGGCTCGACGCCGAACCTGTTCCCGGTAGGCGGTGATATCGTCGACGATCACTTGAGTCGGCGGTTGAACTACGCCAGGGCAAGCGCGGCTCTGGTCCTAAGGATCTCGTTGGACCACTCCAGCTCGGCCACGCGCTTCTCCAGCGCCCGAACCTCCTCGGACTCGGCCTCTCGGGATTGGTGATCTCGCCCGGCGGTGCGCGGTGCCGGCATCCGGAGACCCGTACGTGTGTACCCGCCGCTCGATGGGGTAGGTGGTCAGGTCATTTCGACATGGCGCCGGTTGACATGCGCCGGAGATTCGAGCCAAGGGAGACCAAGATGGCCAAGGGACAGCAGCAGAGCCAGGGTGGTGGCGGGCCGCGGATGACCGACGACAGCCTGCGGGTGCGGCAGCTGACGCACTACCAGTTCAGCTGGACGGCACGCGAGAGCGAGGAGAGCGGGATTTGGACACTGCAGCTGGTGCTTGACGAGGGCGCCTGGGAAGAGGTGCTCACGATCAGCTCGGAGGACGCCGACGCGCTGCAAGACGTCCTTGAGAACACCAGCAGCGTCTTCTATGACATCGATCGGCGGGTACTGATGTTCGGCGTCACCAAGACTGGCGAATGACCACTTCCGCCTCGCACACCCTAGACACACGGCATTAGTCTGTGTCTGCGAACTAGCGGCCCAGCCGAAGTTCGTGCGGTCTGCTTAACCGAGCGGTCCGTGCGGCCGTCATACAACGGTGTCCACAAGATCAGCGAGCACGCGGATTCTTCGGCACGCCGCAGGGCGCTGTGTTACGAACGGCGCACGAAGACCGGCCAGCGCCCGGTCGGGGCGGCTCCGGTTGGGGATCGTCGAACCGTTGCCGCCCCGAATTCTCTCTGCCTACGGGACCTTATGACCGCGCCGACCGGTCACCGTCGCGGCGATCATCACCAAGACGACGGCGACCGCGATGCTGATTATCCACCGAATCCAGTCGATGCCGCTGGTGTCTTCCACGCCGAATGCGGCAGCGAGGTAGTAGCCGATGAGAACGCCGCCGATGCCGCACAGGACGGTGAGCCAGAGCGGGATGTTGTCGCGGTCGCCGGGAGCGATCCACTTGCCGAGCAGGCCGATGATGATGCCCGCAATGATTACGCCGATGACTTCCACGTTGGTCTCCTTCTCGGTTCTGATGCCTTGACAGCAGATCGTCGAGGCGTTGGAAGAGAGCCTTCCTGGGTGT
>JASLBX010000165.1 GCA_030146385.1 Jiangellaceae bacterium
CCGGGGCGGCACGGTGTCGTTCACGCTGGATGGGATTCACCCGCACGACGCAGGGCAACTCCTGGACGAGCAAGGCATCGCAGTGCGGGTGGGCCACCACTGCGCGCGTCCGGTGTGCGTCCGGTACGGAATTCCGGCGACGACGCGAGCGTCGTTCTATGTGTACACGACCATGAGCGAGATCGACGCCCTGGCCGATGGGCTGGAGCGGGTGAAGAGGGTTTTCCGGTGACGACCGAGTCGCTGTACCAGGAGATCATCCTGGACCACTACAAGAACCCGGTGGGCAAGGGGCTCCGCGAGCCCTTCGACGCCGAGGCTCACCACGTCAACCCCACGTGTGGCGACGAGATCACCGTGCGGGTCCGGCTGGTGGACGGCAAGGTCGCCGACCTGTCCTACGACGGGCAGGGCTGCTCGATCAGCCAGGCGTCGGCGAGCGTCCTGCACGACGTGGCGTCCGGCCACCCGGTCGACGAGGCGCTGGCGGCGCATGGGGCCTTCGTCGAACTGATGCAGGGACGCGGCGAGGCGGAGCCGGACGAGGACATCCTCGGCGACGGCATCGCCTTCGCCGGAGTCGCGAAATACCCGGCTAGGGTCAAATGTGCGCTGCTGTCCTGGATGGCGTTCAAGGACGCGACCGCCCGCGCACTAGCCGAGACTGGAGAGGAGAGATCATGACGACCGGTACGACCTCCGTTGAGGACGTCACTGAGGCGATGCGTGATGTCGTCGACCCTGAGCTCGGCATCAACGTGGTCGACTTGGGCCTGGTTTACGGCATTGACGTCGACCAGGCGAACGTGGCGACCATTGACATGACGCTGACCAGCGCGGCCTGCCCGCTGACGGACGTCATCGAGGACCAGACCCAGGCGGCGCTGGACGGCCTGGTGTCCGACTTCAAGATCAACTGGGTCTGGATGCCGCCGTGGGGTCCCGACAAGATCACTGACGAGGGTCGCGAGCAGCTTCGTGCGCTCGGCTTCAATGTCTGAGCGGTTCGATTCGGACGGAGCGCCGTCGACGGTCATCTTCGACCTCGGCGGCGTTCTCGTCGACTGGAACCCGCGCTACCTCTACCGGACGCTGCTGCCCTCGGAGGAGGCGGTGGAGAAGTTCCTCGCCGAGGTGTGCACCCCGGAATGGAACGCCGCGCAGGACGCCGGACGGACGTGGTCCGAGGCTGTCGCCGAGCTGACCGGGCGCTTCCCGGAGCATGCCGAGCTGATCCGCGCCTACGACGAGCGCTGGTGGGAGACGATCGGCGGCGAGATTTCGGGGACTGTGGATGTGCTGCGGTCGCTGCGGGACGGCGGTGTCCGGCTTTACGCGCTGACCAACTGGTCCGCGGAGAAGTTCGACCTCACCTATCCGCGGTTCGAGTGGCTGTCGTGGTTCGGTGGCATCGTGGTTTCGGGTAAGGAAGGGGTCATCAAGCCGGACCCCCGGGTCTTTTGCATCCTGCTGGAGCGCTACGAAATCGACCCGGCGGACGCGGTGTACATCGACGATGTGGCGCACAACGTCGAGGCGGCGGCTGCTCTCGGCCTGCGCACGCTGCACTTCACTTCGCCCGAGCACCTTCGGGAGGACCTCGCCGCGTTCGGCCTCCCGGTGGAGCCGGTGGGAGCGGTGCACAGACCTCGGCCGTAGCGGTCCCGGCTAGGGGAGGCCGCCTGGACGTCGTGGCGTCGGTCGGCGCTCTGACCGGACGCACCCGTACCATTCTGAGCAGATGGACGAACTGTTCGTGTTGGAAGTCGAAGACATCGATGCGGGCTCCTGGCTGGCCGAGGTCGCCGTAGTCGCGGAGAGTCGCCAAGCGGCACTCAAGAAGATCCGTAATGCAGGACTGCGCAAGAAGCAGATTCATCGGGGACGGCCGGCCAGTCTGCACGCACGCCGTTGTTGAGTTCGGTAATGCATTTGATGATCGGGCCACGATCCTTCGACGCCGCCTTCATGTGGGCGGATGGGCGGCGTAGGAGAAGATCCCGACTGGGATCTCGTTGAACTCGCGTATCAGCGGGAAGGCGCGGCTGTACCGACCGCTGTCCGACTGACGGGGGAAGTGCGCAGGAGCGGATGCGCGCAGAGGCTGCCGAACATAAACGATCGCTGAGGTGACCGGTATGCCACGATCCATCGACGAGCTGATCGCTCTAACGGACGAGATCGCCGACCAGTTCGACGCTACGATCCGCGTGACGAGGATCGCCACGAGCCGGCGCTGATGGCAGTGCGCCGCGCCGCCTACCGCCGAGCCATGGCCGAACGTGAACTGGCCCAAGCCGCACGCGACGCCCGCAAGGCAGGAGCATCGTGGGCCAAGATCGGCCGCAAACTCGGCACCTCCGGCGAAGCTGCCCGGCAGCGACACAACGACCTAGTAGCATGACGCCGTACAAGCACCCGCGCCCATACCTCGTTCACTCCGCGGCTGAGATTGCGTTTGGCCTCGCTCATGGCGAGATCCTGGCCCACGCCCGCCGCGTCGTTCGCGGAATGACGCAACTTCGTGTACGCGCGGATCGCGGCAGATCCGTAGGTCGTGCTGACATGCAGCGCGAGCATGAGCGGAACGACCGTGGCGTGGCCCCGCGGTGGACCGGAGGGTCGCCGCCGAGGGGTTCTGGTCGCGCTATCGGGGGGTCAACACACAGAACTCATTGTCATCAGGGTCGGCCATCACCACCCAGCTGACCTCGCCCTGGCCGATGTCGATGCGAGTCGCCCCGAGGGAGACGAGACGGTCCACCTCAGCTTGCTGATCACCGTGTACAGGTGGAGCGAGGTCGAAGTGCAGTCGGTTTTTCCCTGTCTTCGGCATCAGTGGCGGACCGCCCCACGTGACCTTCGGACCGCCGCGCGGCGAGCGGATCGCGGTCTCTTGGTCCTGGTCCCAGACCAACGGCCAGCGCTGGCGACCACCCCACGTCGGCAAAGTCGGATATTGGGCAAGAGCACAGAGGGCTTACCAGCGT
>JASLBX010000184.1 GCA_030146385.1 Jiangellaceae bacterium
ATCTACGGACGGCCCGCGGACGACCTGCTGATGCTCGGCGTCACCGGCACCAACGGCAAGACCACCACGACATATCTGATCGAGTCCGGTCTGCGCGCCGCCGGTCACCGCACCGGCCTGGTCGGCACCGTGGACACTCGCATCGATGACGAGCGGGTGGCCAGCGTCCGCACCACTCCCGAAGCGCCCGACCTGCACGCGTTGCTGGCCGTCATGCGCGAGCGGGGCGTCACCGCGTGCGTCATGGAGGTGTCGAGCCACGCGCTCGTCCTGGGCCGCGTGGACGGCATTGTGTTCGACGTCGCCGGCTTCACCAACCTCTCGCAGGACCACCTGGACTTTCACCGCGACCTCGAGGACTACTACTCGGCCAAGGCCGCCCTGTTCACACCCGAGCGGTCGCGGCGCAGCGTCGTGTGTGTCGACGACGAGCACGGACGCCGCCTGGCCGCGGAGGCAAGCGTGCCCGTCGTGACGGTTGCGACCCGCGGCGATGCCGGCGCCGCCGACTGGGTGGTCGTCAAGCGCGAGGTGTCCTGGTCGGGACGATCGACGGCCGTCGACCTCGAGCACCACGGACGTCAGGAGATCCGCACGGCGGCGCCCATCCCGGGCGACTTCAATGTCGCGAACGCGGTGCTGGCGACGGTCATGCTGGTCGAGGCGGGGATCAGCGGAAGCGATGCGGTGCGCGGTGTGTCCACTTGCCCGGGCGTCCCGGGCCGGATGGAGCACGTCCAGTCGACGGGCGCGGATGAGCCGCTGGCCGTCGTCGACTACGCGCACACCCCCGAGGCGATAGAGACCGTCCTGCGCTCCCTGCGCCCGTCCACCCGCGGCCGGCTCATCGCCGTTCTCGGTGCCGGTGGAGATCGTGATCCCCACAAGCGCCCGCTCATGGGAGCCGCCGCAGCCCGCCATGCGGACGTCGTTATCGTCACCGACGACAACCCGCGGTCAGAGGATCCGGCCGCGATCCGGGCCGCCGTGCTTTCCGGCGCCGCTAAGACCGGACGGTCGGTCCAGGTCCGGGAGGTCGCGGGCCGGCGCAAGGCCATCGGCGCCGCTGTCGACGCGGCCGAAGGCAAGGCCGACACCGTCGCGGTCCTCGGCAAGGGACACGAGCAGGGACAGGAGGTGGCCGGGGTGGTCCACCCGTTCGACGACCGGCAGGTCTTACGCGAGGCGATCGAGCGGTGGAACGACCGGCGGGATCCCGAGGTGGCCACGCAGTGATACCCACTACCCTGGCCGAGATCGCCGAGGCGACCGGTGGCCGGGTCGACGCCGCCGACCCGGCGACGACCGTCACCGGCCCGGTGGTCGCCGACTCCCGCACGGCGTCGGCCGGCAGCCTCTTCGTCGCCGTGCCGGGCGAGCGCGTGGACGGGCACGACTTCGCCGCGTCGGCCATGGCCGCCGGAGCACTGGCCGTGCTGGCCCAGCGGCCCGTCGGGCTGCCCGCCGTGGTGGTGGACGACTCGGTCGAGGCGCTGGGCCGCCTGGCGCAAGTAATGCTCGGGCGCATCGACCCGGCGGTCGTCGGCGTCACCGGCTCGTCCGGCAAGACCAGCACAAAGGACCTACTGGCCCAGGTGCTCGCGCTGCGCGGGCCGATCGTCGCTCCGCCGGGCTCGTACAACACGGAGATCGGAATGCCGCTGACGGTGCTGTCGGCCGACGAGGCCACACGCACGCTCGTTCTAGAGATGGGCGCGCGGGGAATCGGGCACATCGCGTACCTGTGCCGGATCGCGCCGCCAGATGTTGGTGTGGTGCTCAACGTCGGCTCGGCACATGTCGGCGAGTTCGGGGGGCGGGAGGCGATCGCGCGGTCCAAGGGCGAACTTGTCGAGGCGCTGCCGGACTCCGGCGCAGCGGTGCTCAACGCCGACGATCCGCTGGTGCGCCAGATGGCCGAGCGGACCGCCGCACGAGTGGTCATGTTCGGTGAGTCGGTGCACTCTGACGTCCGCGCGGACCAGATCAGCCTCGACGACCACGGGCGGGCGTCCTTCCGACTTGTGACGCCGTCCGGCCAGGAGCACGTCCAGCTGACCCTGGTAGGGGAGCACCATGTGTCGAACGCGCTCGCGACCGCCGCGGTGGCCGGGACGCTGGGCCTGTCGGTCGAGGACATAGCAGGGGCCCTGTCGACCGCCACCGCGAGATCCCGCTGGCGGATGGAAGTGGTCGAACGTCCCGACGGGGTCACGGTCATCAACGACGCGTACAACGCCAACCCCGAGTCGATGCGCGCCGCGCTCAAGGCGCTGGTCGCCATCGGCCAGGGGCGGCGCACCTGGGCCGTGTTGGGAGAGATGAAGGAACTCGGCGAGGCGTCGGAGGCCGAACACGACGCGCTCGGACGATCCGTCGTCCGGCTCGACGTCAGCCGGCTGGTCGCGGTTGGACACGCCGCGGAGGCGGTGCGGCGTGGCGCGGCACAGGAGGGCTCCTGGGAAGCCGAAGCGGCGTGGGTGCCAGATGCCGACGCCGCGCTCGATCTGCTGCATGCGCAGGTCGCACCCGGAGACGTGATCTTGGTTAAGGCGTCCAGGGCAGCTGGGTTGGAACGACTCGCGGAGGCGTTGGTGAATGAAGAGGTGACCGGCCGGTGATCGCAGTCTTGACGGCGGCAGTCGTCGGTCTGCTGGTGTCGATCTTCGGGACGCCGGCCGCCATCCGGGTCCTCGTCAAGCGCGGGTACGGACAGCTGATCCGGGACGACGGGCCGACGAGCCATCACACCAAGCGCGGCACGCCCACGATGGGTGGGACGGTGATCATTCTCGCCGCGGTCGCGGGTTATACGGCTGCCCACCTCGTGCGCCCCGCCCTGCCGTCGATCTCCGGGTTGCTGGTCATGCTGCTGATGGTCGGACTCGGCGCAGTCGGCTTCCTCGACGACTACATCAAGATCTCGCGCCAGCGCAGCCTCGGCCTGCGGAGCCGGGCCAAGATGGCCGGGCAGACCCTGGTCGCGCTGGGTTTTGCCGTCCTTGCGATCCGGTTCGAGAACGGCCAGGGGTACACGCCGGCGTCGCAAGCGGTGTCGTTCCTGCGTGACACGCCCATCGTGCTGCCCGCAGTGCTCTTCGTCATCTGGGCGCTGATCATCATCTCGGGTGCGTCCAACGCGGTGAACCTCACGGACGGCCTGGACGGGCTGGCGACCGGCGCCTCGGTGATGGTGTTCGGCGCGTACACCCTGATCGGCATCTGGCAGTTCAACCAGAGCTGCTCGGTGACGCCGGGGCCAACGTGCTACGAGGTCCGCGACCCGCTCGATCTCGCGGTCGTGGCGGCCGCCCTCGTCGGCGCCTGTTTCGGCTTCCTGTGGTGGAACGCCTTGCCGGCGAAGATCTTCATGGGCGACACCGGGTCGCTGGCGCTGGGCGGTGCGCTGGCCGGCCTGGCCATCACCACGCGCACCGAGTTGCTCTTGGTGGTCCTCGGCGGGCTGTTCGCGATCATCACGCTGTCGGTCGTGCTGCAGGTCGGCTGGTTCAAAGCCACCGGTGGCAATCGGCTGTTCCGGATGGCGCCGCTCCAGCACCACTTCGAGCTCAAAGGCTGGGCCGAAGTGACGATCGTGATCAGGTTCTGGATCATTGCCGGCATCTGCGTTGCGCTCGGGCTGGGCATCTTCTACGCCGAGTGGGTCGTCGGCACGTGATTCCCACCTGGCTGGCCGAGGCCGACCGGGCCAGTGACTGGTCCGTGCTGGACGTCGTGGTCGCCGGCATCGGTGTGTCGGGTTTCGCGGCCGCGGACGCCCTGGTACAGCTCGGTGCGCAGGTCACGGTGGTGGACGAACGGGATGGCGACGCCGAGCGCGAGCGCGCGCAGATCCTCGAGATCCTCGGCGTCGACGTCCAGCTGGGCGAGGGCACGACCGATCGCCTGCCCGGCGTGCCGCATCTGGTCGTGACGTCCCCGGGCTGGCGTCCCTCCGCGCCGCTCCTCGTCGCGGCCGCCGAGGCGGGAATCCCCGTCTGGGGAGAGGTGGAGCTGGCCTGGCGGCTGCGCGATCCGGAGCGGCCGGCCCCGTGGCTGGCGCTGACCGGCACGAACGGCAAGACCACCGCGGTACGGATGCTCGCCGAGATGCTGCGGGCCGCGGGACTCAGGGTGGCGGCGGTAGGCAACGTCGGCGCACCTGTGGTGACCGCCGTGTTCGACCCCGAGCCGTACGACGTCGTGGCGCTCGAGCTGTCCAGCTTTCAACTGCACTGGACGCACTCGATGGCCGCCCGGTCCGCCGCGGTGCTGAACATCGCCCCGGATCACCTGGACTGGCACGGCTCGCTGGCCGCCTACACAGCGGACAAAGGCAAGATCTACGCCGGAGTCGAGGTCGCGTGCGTCTACAACGTGGCCGACCCGGAGACCGAGCGGCTGGTCCGCGAGGCGGACGTCACGGAAGGCGCGCGGGCCATCGGCTTCACGACGGGCATCCCGTCGGTCGGCATGGTCGGCGTCGTCGACGACGTCCTCGTCGACCGGGCCTTCATCGCCGAACGGCAGACCTCGGCCGCGGAGCTCGCCGCCGTCTCTGACGTCCGCCCCGCCGGGCCACACAACGTGGCCAACGCCCTGGCCGCGGCGGCGCTGGCCCGCTCTTTCGGAGTGGCCGCCAGTGCTGTTCGAGACGGGCTCCGGGCGTTCGAGCCCGAGCCACACCGGATGTCCACAGTGGGCGTCTTCGATGGCGTCACATACGTGAACGACTCCAAGGCGACCAACGCGCACGCGGCGGAGGCGTCCCTGAGCTCGTACGGATCGGTGGTGTGGATTGCCGGCGGACTGGCCAAGGGTGGCGAGTTCGACGACCTGGTGCGGGCAACGTCGCAGCGGGTCCGGGCCGCGGTGCTGATCGGCACAGACCGGGCAACCCTCGCCAAAGCGCTCGCGCGACACGCGCCGAAGATCCCGGTCATCGAGGTCGCCGACACCGACAATGAGGCCATGGCTCATGCCGTGGCCGCAGCCGCCGAGCTCGCGCAACCGGGTGACACCGTGTTGCTCGCGCCGGCATGCGCGTCCATGGACATGTTCGCCAACTACGCCGCGCGCGGAGACGCCTTCGCCGCGGCGGTCAGGTGGCGCCATGGCCAACCAGACTGACCGCGAGGCGCCGTCCACCACGGGAGTCGTCGCAACGGTCTCGCGCATGCTGCGCCGGCCGCTCGCGTCGTATCACTTGGTGCTCGGGTCGGCGGGGCTGCTGCTCGTCCTTGGCCTGGTGATGGTCTTCTCGGCGTCGACTTTCACGTCTCAGCTCGCCTACGGCGACCCGTACCGGATCTTCGTCCGGCAGGTCCTTCTCTGCGTCGCCGGTGTGGCGGTCGGCTGGCTGGCCGCCAGGAGCAAGGTCAGCACCGTTCGCCGGCTGGCGCTTCCACTCCTCGTCATAGCTATCGCGCTGCTCGTCGCGACATACGTCCCCGGTCTCGGCGTCACGGTCAACGGGACGCGGGCCTGGCTGGACCTCGGCGGCGAGCTGTTCCGGATCCAGCCGTCCGAGCTGGCCAAGCTCGGGCTCGTGCTCTGGGGTGCGCACATGTTCGCCCGCAAGGGGCCGTTGGTGCGGCAGTGGAAGCACATCGCGGTGCCGTTCGTCCCGGTATCGGCCGCGATCGTGGCGCTCACCGTCGGCCAGAACGACCTGGGAACCTCGCTGATCCTGATGGGCATCGTGCTGGCCATGCTCTGGGTGCTCGGCGTGCCGACCTGGCTGTTCGGACTCTGTCTCGGCGGCGTGGCCGTCGTCGCGACGTACTTCGTCACCAACGCTGCGCACCGGCTGAACCGGGTGAGCATCTTCCTCGACCCGTGGCAGGACCCGCAAGGGACCGGTTACCAGTCGATCCAGGCGATCTACGCGTTCGCCGAAGGGGGCTGGTGGGGTCGCGGGCTGGGTGCGAGCAGTGAGAAACTGGGCCGGCTGCCAGAGGCGCACACCGACTTCATCTTCGCGATCATCGGTGAGGAGCTCGGCCTGCCGGGTACGTTCGTCGTGATCGGCCTGTTCGGGGTGCTGGGTTACGCTGGCATCCGCATCGCGTGGCGGGCGCGCAACCCGTTCGTCCGGCTCGCGGCGGCCGGCATCACCGCGTGGCTGGTCGGGCAGGCCCTGGTGAACCTGGGCAGCGTGCTCGGCGTGCTTCCAGTGGTCGGCGTTCCGCTGCCACTGGTGTCCTACGGTGGGTCGGCGCTGGTACCGACCATCGCGGCCATCGGCTTGCTGGTCTGCTTCGCGAAGGAGGAGCCCGGCGCTCGCGCGGCGCTAAAGGCCAGGCGCCGCAAGTAATAAGAGGAGTAGGAGTGCACGTCGTTCTCGCCGGTGGGGGCACTGCGGGTCACATCGAACCTGCCCTAGCCACAGCCGACGCTCTGCGGCGCTGGGATCCCCGGGTCGGCATCACGCTGCTCGGGACCCAGCGGGGACTGGAGACCACGCTGGTGCCGGAGCGCGGATACGAGCTTGCGCTCATCCCGCCTGTGCCGCTGCCACGCCGCCCGTCGCCCGACCTGGCCAAGCTGCCGTGGCGGGTCCGGCAGGCCGTGCGGGAGTCAGCGACGGTCCTGAAGGCGCGGTCGGCAGACGTCCTCGTGGGCTTCGGCGGGTACGTCGCGCTGCCGGCGTACCTGGCGGCCAGGCGGGCCGGGGTGCCGATCGTCGTGCACGAAGCCAACGCGCGGCCCGGGCTGGCGAACCGGGTGGGAGCGCGGCTGACCTCGCATGTCGCCGTGGCGACGCCCGACACACCATTGCACAGCGCCGAGTACGTCGGCATGCCGCTGCGGCAGTCCGTCGCCACGCTTGATCGGGTCGCGATCCGCGATGAGGCGCGCGCGTTCTTCGGCCTGGACGCCGACCGCCCGACGGTCCTGGTCTTCGGTGGCAGTCAGGGCGCGCGGCGGATCAACGAGGCCATGGCCGGTTCGGCCGGCGACGTGGTCGGTGCCGGTGTGCAGGTGTTGCACGCGGCCGGACGGGGTAACGAAGGGGCAGTGGGTCCGCCGGCCGGGCCCGTTCCGTACGTCGTCGTCCCGTACCTCGACCGGATGGACCTCGCCTATGCCGCTGCCGATCTCGCCATCTGCCGGGCCGGCATGATGACCTGCGCCGAGCTGACTGCCGTCGGGTTGCCGGCCATCTACGTCCCGCTCCCACACGGCAACGGCGAGCAGCGGTTGAACGCGGCGCCTATCGTGCAGGCCGGCGGCGGGCTCATCGTTGACGACGCGGGGTTCACACCCGTGTGGGTTCGCGACCACGTACCCTCCCTGGTGGCCGATTCCGAGCGGCTGGCCCTCATGGGCAAGGCTGCCGCGGGGTTCGGCCGCCGTGATGCCGACGAGCGCCTGGTCGAGATGATCCGCCGGGCCGCGTCGAACGATGGAGGTACCGCGTGATCGTCCCACCCCCGGAACGGGTGCTGAACGCCGCCGAGCTCGGCAGGGTTCACTTCGTCGGCGTCGGTGGCGCGGGGATGAGTGGTATTGCGCGGATCCTGCTCGCTCGTGGCATACCGGTGTCGGGCAGCGATGCGAAGGACTCCAGCGCGCTGGCCAGCCTCCGTGCTCTTGGCGCGGAGATCAACGTCGGGCACGAAGCGCCGTACGTCAAGGGCGCCGACACGGTGGTGGTGTCCACCGCGATCCGCGAGGACAACCCCGAGGTGGTGGAGGCGCGCCGGCTCGGGCTCCGGGTGCTGCCCCGGGCCGCTGCGCTGGCATCGGTGATGGCCGGGCGCCGGGCGATCGCCGTCGCCGGCACTCACGGCAAGACCACCACGACCTCGATGCTGACGGTGGCCCTGCAGCACTGCGGCGTGGACCCGTCGTTCGCGATCGGCGGCCAGCTCAACGAGTCCGGGGCGAACGCGCACAACGGCTCGGGGGAGTTCTTCGTCGCCGAGGCGGACGAGAGCGACGGCTCGTTTCTCGCGTACCAGCCCGAAGTGGCGATCGTGACCAATGTCGAGGCCGATCACCTCGACAACTACGGCACGCCCGAGAAGTACATGGCCGCGTTCGACGACTTCGTCGACCGGGTCACCGGCTTCGTCGTGGTGTGCGCCGACGACCCGGGCTCCCGAGCGCTCGGTGACCGGGCGCGTGCGCGTGGCGTGGAGATTCGGACGTACGGCGAGTCGGCCGATGCCGACGTGCGCCTGGTCGATCTCGACCTGAGCACGGCCGGAGTCTCCTTCGAGGTGGTCGAGCACGGCCGCCGACATGGCCGGGTCAGCTTGCGGGTGCCCGGACGGCACAACGCGCTGAACGCGGCCGCAGCGTTCACCGCCGCGCTCGGCCTGGGCTTCCCCGCCGACGACGTGCGGGACGGACTGGCCGGGTTCACCGGCACTCGGCGGCGCTTCGAGCTGAAGGGCTACGCCGGGGGAGTGTGGGTGTACGACGACTACGCCCACCACCCGACCGAGGTGTCTGCCGTGCTGGCTGCCGCCCGTCCGCTGGCCGGCGACGGCCGGTTGGTCGCGGTCTTCCAGCCGCACCTGTTCAGCCGGACCCAGATCTTCGCCGAGGAGTTCGGGAAGGCTCTCGGTGCCGCCGACGAGGTGATCGTCATGGACGTCTACGCGGCCAGAGAAGATCCCGAGCTGGGGGTTACCGGCGCCCTTGTCGCCGCGCTCGTCGACCTGCCGCCCGAGCACGTGGTGTTCGAGCCGTCCTGGTCCGCCGTCCCGGCGCGGGTCGTCGAGCGGATCAGGCCCGGCGACGTCGTGATCACCTTCGGTGCCGGCGACGTGACCTTGCTTGGCCCGGAAGTCCTCGAACTGCTCGACCGCGAGCCGGTCGTTCAGGAGACGTGAGCAACCGGCCGCCGGCGGCACGGCAGCCCTCCGGCTCGCGAAAGCCCGCAGGCTCGCGAAAGCCCGC
>JASLBX010000209.1 GCA_030146385.1 Jiangellaceae bacterium
GATGTCCTGCATCTCGTCGACGAAGAGCGCGACGCCGACGTCGCGAGCGACGCCGGCCGCGTCGACCAGCACCTCGACGAGATCGACTTCGAGGTCACCGGTGTCCGCCCGGCCGGTGGCCGCGGGGACGTCGATGCCCGGCTGCCACCGATCACGTAGCTTCGCACCGTCGGGGACAGAGCGCATGGCGAACGCCTTAAGCACGCCGAGGAACCAGTCCACCTGCGCCGGGTCGCGGTGCCGCGGGCTCAGCTCGCGCACGGCCATGTGCAGGGCACTCGCCAGCGGCCGGCGGATCGACTGATCGGGACGTGCCTCGATCTTGCCCGTGCCCCAGAGCCGGCTGATCGCCTGCGAACGGAGCGCGTTGAGTAGCACCGTCTTGCCGACTCCGCGGAGGCCGGTGAGCACCAGGCTCCGCTCGGGCCGGCCACGGGCTATTCGCTCGAGGACGACGTCGAACTGGGCCAATTCGCGATCGCGTCCGGCCAATTCTGGCGGACGCTGACCCGCGCCGGGGGCATAGGGATTCCGCACCGGGTCCACGATCGGAGCCTATTGGCCGGTATAGCGCTGGCCGTAGATTTCGCTAGACATGGGCAGACGGCGTGTCGCGCAGCGGTCCACCGCACCGCGCCGTCGTGTTCGGTCGCGGAACCGCGCGCCTGCGACTACCGTCCAACCGTTGTGAGACGCCTACTCGCGCTGCTGTTCGCCGGCACCGCCGCCCTGGCCGGGTGCGGCAACGGCGACGACGGCGCTACGACGGAGACCACTCCTGAAGCCTCGCCGTCGCCGGAAACCGAGTTGACGGTCGTGCTCGATCGGGGTGACGGGTCACCTCCCGACGAGTGGACGCTGACCTGCGACCCGGAAGGCGGCAGCCATCCCGATCCGGAGGCTGCCTGCGACACGCTGGCCGACCTCGACCCAGAGATCTTCGAGCCCGTGGCGCCGGACGAGATGTGCACGATGATCTACGGCGGGCCACAGACCGCCGAGGTGGCCGGAGAGTTCAACGGCGAGCCGATCGACGCTGAGTTCTCTCGCGAGAACGGATGCGAGATCGGACGCTGGGACGAAGCCGCCCCCGTGCTGGGCCACGAAGGCGGTGTCGACGCCGCCTCCCGCTGGAGGTAGGTCGGCTCAGAAAGCACACCGTCGCGGCCGAGGAATCGGCCGTGCTGAATGACTGCCTCTCGAAGAGAAATCGTCGCTGTCGCATCGAACGGCTCGTACAGCTGGACGTCCACGATCACGTCCGAGCGCTTGATCGTCCGCTTCCAGAACCCGGTGAGCTGCCCGTCGCGCAGCAGTACGCCCACGTACGCGCCGTGGACCGGTCGCCGCATCCCGTGCCCGGCCAGGTCCCAGATGTGCCTGGTCTCGCTGTACGAGCCCACGCACTCGTCGTACGGCTGAAGCAGGTGAACCGTGCCGCGCGGAATCTCCGGAGGTGACTGAAGAGCGCCGTGCCAGTAGTACGTGACGCCGTCGACCTCATGGTGTTCCAGCTCGTCCCCGGCGAGCTGGATGCCGCGCCGGATCTCGGCCATGGTCAGGCTGGACCACCACGTGAAGTCCTTCGCCGACGCCGGCCCCCGCGTCGCGAAGTACCGGCGAATCAGCTCGATCAGCGCCTCGTCTCGTGGCAGCTCGACCGCATCGGGCGCGCGCTCGGCCAGCAGGGCGTAGGTCTGCTGCTTGCCACGCCGCGGACCGCTGCAGATGAGCTGTTCGAGTTCGGCGTGCATCAGGACGTAACTAAGGCGATGCCCCGCCGCTGGGACGCCGCCCTCGGCGAGCACTGCCGCAACTTCGGCGCGGGTCATAGCGATTCCGCCGGCCAGCGCGGTCGCGATCAGGTCGTGGCAGCGGCTCAGCAGGGCATCGTCCAGCTCGGCCCGGCGGTACTGATAGGCGTTGAAGGCATGCACGCGCGGCCCGGTTAGCTGGAGCAGCCACCGGATCTCGGACGGCAGCACGAAATGCCACGTGGGTCTAAGCACGTGCGTGCGCAGGACGTGGCCCGCGTCGAACCACGCGAGCAACTCAGGCTCGGTGGCCGACGCCAGGCGCTGGCCGATCGACCAGATGGACGGGCCGAAGTCCTGCGCCTGGTTGGCCCCGAGCCGCTGGACGGTGCTGCTGGCATCGGGCCACGGCTTACCGATGAGACCACAACGATGCATCCGCCAGGCGGCGATCTGCTCGGGCGTCACTTCAGCAGCCGGGACAGCCGGCGGTCGGCCAGCGGCTTGCCGCCCGTCTGGCAAGTGGGGCAGTACTGCAGGCTGGAATCGGCGAACGACACCTCGCGCACCGTGTCGCCGCACACCGGGCACGCCTCGCCTGTGCGGCCGTGCACGCGCATGCCGGACCGCTTGGTGTCCTTCAGGTCGCGGGCGGCGAGACCGTGCGATCGCTCGACCGCATCGCGCAGTGTGACGACGATCGCCTCGTGCAGAGCTGCCATCTCGTCCTCGGTGAACGTTGAGGCGGGGTGATACGGCGACACCCGCGCGACGTGCAGCACCTCGTCGGAGTATGCGTTGCCGATGCCGGCGACCACGGCCTGATCACGCAGGATGCCCTTGATCTGCGAACGGCCGGCCTTCTGCAGGATCGATGCGAACCTTTCGACGGTGAACTCGTCGGACAGCGGATCAATGCCGAGTCTGGCCACGCCGGGCACCTCGGCGGGATCGCGGACGACGTAGACGGCCAGCCGCTTCTTGGTGCCCGCTTCGGTGAGGTCGAACCCAGCGCCGTTCGCCAGGTGCACGCGCAGCGCGAGTGGGCCCTTGCCGGGCTTCGGTGGCTTGGCCGACAGCGAATCGCTCCAGCGGAGCCAGCCGGCCCGCGAGAGGTGGAAGATCAGGTGCAGGCCGTCGCAGTCGAGGTCGAGGAACTTGCCGTGCC
>JASLBX010000232.1 GCA_030146385.1 Jiangellaceae bacterium
CGACAAGACCGCGCCGCGGGTCACGATCACCCACCACCCGGACGTCCGTCGCTCGCTCATGACCCAGAAGGCGTACGCGGAGGGCATGCGGGCACTCGTCCTGTACACCGCGACCATGCAGGACCGGATCTTCTCCGCAGCCGCCCGCGGCGAGACCGACGAGCTGGCCGATCGGGTGAACGACCTGCTACTGCCGATCGTGAAGGGGTACGGCTCGGAGCGGTCGTGGGTGCTGCTCGGATCCGAGACGCTCCAGACGTTCGGCGGGTCGGGCTTCCTGCAGGACTACCCGATCGAGCAGTACGTCCGCGACGCCAAGATCGACACCCTGTACGAGGGCACGACCGCCATCCAGGGGATGGACTTCTACTTCCGAAAGATCATCAAGGACAACGGCCAGGCCATCGGGTGGCTCGTCGGCCAGATCCAGCAGACGCTGGACGCCGAGCTCGGCGGCGGTCAGCTCAAAGTCGAGCGGGAGCTGCTCGCCACGGCGTTGCAGGACGTGCAGGGCATGCTCGGCGCGATGGTCGGATTCCTCATGTCGGCCGACCCGAACGCCGAGAACGGCGACATCCGCAACGTCTACAAGGTCGGACAGAACACGACGCGGCTGCTCCTGGCCGCCGGCGACCTTGTCGTGGCCTGGCTGCTGAATCGGCAGGCGGCGGTGGCGCTGGACAAGCTCGGCGGCGACCTTCCCGCAAGCGACCAGTCCTTCTACGAGGGCAAGGTGGCCGCGGCCCAGTTCTTCGCTCGGCAGGTGCTGCCCAAGCTGTCGGCCGAGCGCGTCATCGCGGAGAACACCGACAACACCTTGATGGAACTCGACGAGGCCGCCTTTTAGCCGGTCCACCGGTAGCGCATACGACGTAGGGCGCGCACGATCAGTACAGACCGCGTACGTCACCGTTCTCGTCGAGGTCGATGTTGGCCGCGGCTGGACGGGCCGGGAGCCCAGGCATGGTGCGGACGTCGCCGCACAGCGCGTAGACGAAGCCCGCGCCAGCACACAGCCGCACCTCGCGGACGGGCAGAGTCCACCCTGTCGGCGCGCCGACGAGAGAAGGATCCGACGAGATCGACAGGTGTGTCTTGGCGATGCAGACGGGCAGCCGGCCGAAGCCGTTCCGCTCGTACGAGTCGAGTTGGCGGTCCGCAACGTCGTCGTAGGCCACCGCAGCGGCGCCATAGACCCTCGTCCCGACCGTTTCGATCTTCTCGCGTAGGCTGAGTGAGTCTGCGTACAGCATCCGGAACGTACTCGGCGCGGACACCGCCTCCAGCACTGCCTCCGCCAGCCCGACTGCCCCGCGACCACCGTCGGCGAAATGCGTGCACACCTCAGCCCGCACACCAAGCGACTCCGTTACCGACCGGATCGCGTCGTACTCCGCAGCATCGTCGCTGGAGAACGCGTTGATGGCCACGACAGGGGTCAGTTCGTGCAGCCGGATGTTCTCGATCTGCTTGCGAAGATTCACGGCACCCGCGAGCACCGAATCGGGGTCTGGGCGGAGCATCTTCTCGGGCGGCGGCCGCCCGGCCCGCACCTCGAAGCGCCCACTGTGCGCCTTCAGCGCGCGGACGGTGCATACCAGCACGACGGCATCAGGGATAAGCCCGGAGACGCGGCACTTGATGTTGAAGAACCGCTCGGCGCCCATGTCAGCGCCGAAACCCGCCTCCGTGATCAAGATGTCGGCAGCACGCAGTCCGATCTGGTCCGCCAGCACGGACGAGTTGCCGTGAGCGATGTTGCCGAACGGCCCGGCGTGTACGAGCGCCGGCGTGTTCTCCAGTGTCTGCAGCAGGTTGGGCTTGATCGCGTCCTTGAGCAGGACGGCCATCGAGCCGGCGGCGTCCAGCTCCTCGGCCGTGACCGGGGCGCCGTCCGTCGTCGTCCCCACCACGATCCGGCGCAGCCGCCGGCGCAGGTCCGCCACCGAGGTCGACAGCGCCAGGATGGCCATCACCTCGGACGCGGCGGTGATGTCGAACCCGGTACGCCGGACCACGCCGTCGGTCTCCGCGCCCTGGCCGATCGTGATGTTGCGGAGCGCGCGGTCGTTCACGTCAAGCACCCGGCGCCAGGTGACACTCGCCGGGTCGAGGTCCAGCGCCTGGTTACCCCGCCCTCTCGAGGTGTGGAAGAGGTGGTTGTCGACCATCGCCGCCAGCAGGTTATTGGCCGCGGATACCGCGTGCAGGTCACCCGTCAGGTGCAGGTTGAGCGGTTCCATCGGGACGACCTGGCTGTACCCGCCACCGGCGCCGCCACCCTTGATCCCGAACGTGGGGCCCATCGACGGCTCCCTGACCGCGATCACCGACCGCTGACCCACGCGCGCCATGGCCTGGCCCAAACCCACGGTCGTCGTCGTCTTGCCCTCCCCCAGCGGCGTCGGCGTGATCGCCGACACCACCACGTACTTTCCGAGGGGCCGATCGGCCAGTTCGTCCAGGGCGGCCAGCTTGACCTTTGCGACGGTGTCGCCGAAGGGCTCCAGCAGATGGTCGGCCAGGCCCAGGCTCGCGGCCACCTCCGACATCGGCTTCAACGTGGCCTGTCGGGCGATCTCGAGGTTGCCGAGTGCGGCGTCGGTGGTCACGCCGTCATCTCCGCCAGCATTCGCTGCCGCCACGCCTCGGTGGCCCGCAGGTTGTTGAACGTGTAAACGTGCAGCCCATCGGCGCGCTGAGGTGACGTCAGCTCCGAAGTCAGGCCCCGGATCAGCCCGTCCGGACGGTAGCCGCGGGGCAGCATCAACCGCAGCACCGGCCGGCGGTGCTTGCGCAGGAACCGGGCTGACGCGCCAACCCCGATCCTGGCGGCGATCCGCAGCAGGCGGCGCCGGTCAACAACGCCGGCGACCCCGAGATAAACAGGAAGGACGAGCCCCTCCGCGCGCTGCCGTCCGACCCACGCGCCTACCGCAGCCGGGTCGAAGCACAGCTGAGTGACCACGTAGCTCGCGAACCTCGCCTTGGCGGCGAGTGCGCGGGTCAGCTCAGAGTCGCGGATGAACGGGTGCCCATCCGGATATCCAGCGATCCCGATCCTCTCCAGCCCGTGGCCGACCTGCTCCATGGCCGTCAGCAGGTCGACCGAGTCGGTGAACCGACCGCGCTGCTCCGGGCAGTCGCCGGCCACCACAAACGCCTCCCGGACGCCCGCCTGGTCCAGCCGGGCGACGATCTCGGCGAGGTGGGAGGCGTCGACAACCTGCCGGGCCGCCAGGTGCGGCACCGCCATATACCCAGCCCGGCGAATCCGCTCGGTCAGGGCGATCGTGACGTCCATCCCTTGGCGCGGCGACGCGGTGACCGTTACCGGGATGTCTCGCGGCACTGCGGCGGCGATTTCGTCCTCGATACCGTCTGCCGGCAGCACCTCGTACCGCGGCCTCCGCAACACCTCCACGAGCGAGGCGGTCGACGAAGCCGTGGGCTGGGACATCGTGCCTACAGCTCGGCCCGGTACGTCGCGTTGTGCCGGGCCAGGCCCGGGTCGTCACCCAGGTAGACGTGCTTGGACATGTCGGCGGAGTACCGGCTCGCCGGCGGAGTCCGTCCCAGCGCCTCCGCCATGGCCCGGACGTGGTGCGGCCCGGCGCCGCAGCATAGGCCGAGGTACCGGACTCCGGCGGCCGCGGCCGCCGACGTGAATGCACCGATCTCGTACCGGTTGCACGTGAACGAATCGAGCGCGGTCGGAAACGCCTGGCCGTCCGGCAGGCTGGGGTCGGACAGCGACTGGAACGTCGGCTGATCGGGCGTTGTGCGGTACGGCACCGGCAGCGCGGCCACCGGCACGTTGACCGCGGCGACCAGTGGCGTCAACAGCGGCAGCATCGTCTCGGGTCCGCGGGAGCAGTTCAGGCCGACAACGGCGGCGCCGGAGTCCGCCAGGCGCCGCACGGCATCGATCACGGCCGGTCCGTCGCGCAGCGCGTCCTCACGGTCAACGACGAGGGTCACCACGGCCGGTAGGCCCGCCTGCCGGATGACGTCAAGAGCGATCTCTGCCTCGCCGAGGTAGCGCAGCGTCTCGGCGATCACGAAGTCGACGCCCGCCTCGGCCGCCCAACCGACCTGCTCCGCGAACATCCCCCGCACCTGGTCGTGCGTCGTGACGTCCGCGGGATCATAGATGTTCGTGTTGCATACGTTGCCCGCCAGCAGCGCACCGTGCCGCGAGGCGACGTCGGCGGCCAGCACGAGCGCCTGTCGGTTCATCGGCTCGAGCAGGCTCTCCTTGCCGATCAGGCGCAACTTCTCACGATGGGCGTAGTAGGTGAACGCCTCGACCACGTCCGACCCGGCGTGCACGAACTGCTCGTGTAGGGACGTCACCTGTTCGGGATGCTCGAGCACCACCTCGGGCACGAACGCGCCGGCCTGCAGGTAGCCGCGCCGCTCGAGCTCGAACAGGTATCCCTCCGCGCAGACGACCGGACCGGCCGCCAGTCTCTCCATCAGGCCCATGCAGCTACTCCTTCGGGGTTTCCTTCTTGGGGTCGATGAACGGCTTGGGGACGACGACCGCACTCGTCTCGCCCTTGGCAGTCCGGATGGTCAACTTGCTCCCGATCGCGGCGTAGGACGTCGGCACCAGCGCGTAGCCGATGTTCTTCTCCAGCCGCGGCGACCAGAACGCCGAGGACACCTGGCCGATCTGGCCCCCACCGTTGCCATCGACGACCTGGAGGTAGTCCTCGATGTAGCCGATCAGCGGGTCGCCCTGCAGTTCGATACCCACGACCTTGCAGTCGACACCCTGCTCGGCGACCCGGGCCAGGGCTCGCTTGCCGATGAAGTCGGCCTCCTGGTCCAGGTCGACCGTCCACTCCAGCCCCGCCTCGTACGGGTTGAGGAACCGGTAGTCCGAGTAGCCGTTGTTGTCCAGGGCGATGTCCGAGCCGTAGCTCAGGATGCCGGCTTCGACCCGCCGGATCTGGCACGGCCCGATCACGGCCAGGTTGTGCGGCTCGCCTGCCTGCACAATGGCATCCCAGAGCCGCATCGCGTCGCGGCTGGCGTTGTGGAGGTAGATCTCGTAGCCCACCTCGCCGCTGTAGCCGGTGCGCGAGACCACGATCTCCATGCCATCCAGCTCGTACTCGCGCATCCAGTAGTAGCGCAGGTCGAGCACGTCCTCCCCGACCAGGTCGGTCAGCAGCGCCTTCGACTTCGGGCCCTGGATCTGAACCGGCGCCACGTCCGGCTCGCTGACCTGCACGTTCATTCCGGAGGCGGCTGCGACTCCCTTCGCCCACAGCAGCACATCCCCGTCGGCGACCGACAGCCAGAACCTGTCCTCGGCCAGCCGCAGCAGCACCGGGTTGTTGATGATCCCGCCGTCGACGTCGGTGTTGAGGACGAACTTGCACTGGCCCACTGCGCATTTCGTCAGGTCGCGCGTGGTCAGCCGGTTGGCGAGCTCGAACGCGTCCGGGCCGGAGATCTCGACCTGCCGCTCCACGCCGACATCCCACAGCGTGACGTCCCGGACCAGCCGCCAGTACTCGGCGATCGGGTCGTCGTAGTGGCGCGGGTGGTACATCCGGTTGCAGACGCTGTAGGACTGCACGCCGTGCCGGCGCGAGGCGTAGAAGTACGGCGACTTGCGGATTCGGGTGTACATGTGGATCTTCGGGACGTCGTACGGGATGCGCATGGCTAGCTCCAGGGAAACGGTGAGTGGCTCGTCGGATGCAGCGCGCCGCGTTCAAAGCGGTCGAACCGGAACGGTTCCAGCAGCTCCTGGGGCTCACCGAGCAGCTCGGCCGCGACCAGGGCGCCGACACCGATCATCTTGTAGCCGTGGTTGGAGTCGGCGATCACGTAGGCGAACTCTCCGAACTGGTCGAATACCGGGAAGCTGTCGGGGGTGAAGCAGCCGATGCCGCCTGACGGCGCCGTCGAGTACAGATGCCGCGTTCCTTTCAGGCCCGCGTGGCAGTGAGCCAGCCCGGCGGTCCAGAGCCGGGCGAACTCGGCGCCCGAGGTGTAGACCGCCCGGTCGGGGCCGTACGGGTCGACGGCCACCGCACCGGCCGGCTCGGCCAACCGCCGCGGCATGCTGCCACCCTGAATACCGCCTAAGTTTGGGTCGGGTTTGTAGTAGATGCCCCACGGCTGGTCGGTGACCAGCGTGCCGTCCTCGTCGTACAGCGGGGCGTCGGTGTCGACGTGGACGACCGGCGGCGGCCGTCCCTGTGCATCCGTGAACGAGGCCGGGTCGACCTTGAGGGTGCCCTCCTGGACCAGCCAGTAGGTCCACATTGGCGCCTCGTGCAGCTGACCGTCCTGGTCCCGGACCGAGACGGTGTCGGGCAGGTCGAGCATCGCCCACAAGTCGCGGGTCCACGGCCCTGCCGCGATGACGAGTTGCTCGCACTTGATCGGCCCCTGGTCGGTGACGACAGTCCGGGTGCCGGCGTCTACCCCAGTGACCTTGACGCCGGGGAGGATCCTGGCGCCCGCCATCTCCGCCTTGCCGGCCAGGCCTCGCATCGATGCCTGATTGTTGGCGAAGCCGCCGCGGTGTTCGTGCAGCACGCACGTAATGCCCTCGCCCTGCCAGTCGGGAAAGAGCTCCCGCAGGTACGTCCGCGCCTCGGCCTCGCCTTCGACGAACGTCGATGGGTAACCGATCGCTTCCTGCTCGCCGTAGATCTGCCGGACGTCGTCTCGCATGCCCTCCGGGCCGACCTGCAGGTAGCCCACCGGATAGTAGGAGAACGCGGCGGGATCGGACTCCCATATAGAGACCGAGTGCGCCATCAGGCGGCGCATCGCCGGTTGGAAGTAGTTGTTCCGTATGACGCCACACGCGATCCCGGACGCGCCGGCGGCGATGCCGGACTTGTCCAGGACGACGACGTCGGGGCGCTCGCCCTGCGCCCGCAGCCGTTGCGCCAGGTGCCAGGCTGTGGACAAGCCATGGACACCGGCACCGATGACTACGAACCGGGCCGTGCGCGAGGTCATGACGAAGTGGCCACCCCCGAAGCTGCCACCCGAATGAGGTGTCTTGCCATTTGGGCAACGCCGTTTCACTTTCCTGGCTCGGACCGTAGCATGGCGATGTGACCGAGACAACAGCGCGACCCGTCGTCGTGCTCGACCGGGCACTGGCCATCTTGAGCGTCCTGGCCGAGGCCAAGACCGACCTCGGGACGAACGAGATCGCCCGGCGGGCCGGGGTCAACCCGAGTTCGGCGTCCAGGCTGCTCGCGACGCTGGCGCGAGGAGAGTTCGTCAGGCGCGCTCCGGACAGCGGTCGCTACAATCTCGGTCTCCGGCTCGTCGAGCTGGGCAACGCGGCGTTGTCCCGGATCGACCTACGCGACATCGCCCGTCCGCACCTGACCGCGCTGGTGGAAGCCACCGGCGAGACCGCGACGCTCTCCGTCCCCGGCGAGACAACGGCGATGACGCTGGACTTCGTGCAAAGTCCGTCCACGGTACGCAGCGTCGCCGAGATCGGCCGGCCGAGCATCCCGCACGCCACCGCGGTCGGCAAGGTCTACCTGGCCTACGGAGGGACGTTGCCCGATACGGACCTCGTGCCCTGTACACACCGGACGATCACCGACCGCGACCTGCTCGAAAAGTCCATCGCAGATGTCCGCGCCCGGGGTTGGGCCGACGGCCTCGAAGAACGCGAGCTCGGCCTGCACGCCATCGCCGCCCCGGTGCTGGAAGCCGGCGGCAACCTGGTAGCGATCCTCGGGCTGCAAGGGCCGTCCTGGCGGTTCGACTGTTCGGCAATGGGGTCCGCCGCCTCGGTACTGCTCGAGCACGCGTCCGCGCTGTGGCGGGGCCCGGGGAGGTGAGACTTCGCGGGTCGCATCGGCGGCCGGTCCGGTACTCCGGGCTCGGCTTGGTGCGGCGCGGTCTCACCGGCACCCCGTGGCCGCGAGCCTGGCGCCAGCACGAGCTACGGGACCGCTACGACGTAGTCGTCATCGGCGGTGGCGTGCACGGGCTCGCCACCGCGTACTACCTGGCGGTTCACCACGGTATGACGAACGTCGCCGTACTCGACCGCGGCTACCTCGGCGGCGGAGCGTCGGGCCGCAACACGGCGATCATCCGGTCCAACTACCTGACGCCGGAAGGAGTGCTGTTCTACGACAGGTCGGTGCGGCTGTACGAGTCGCTGGCCGCCGATCTGAACTTCAACGTGATGTTCTCCCAGCGGGGGCATTTGACCCTGGCGCATTCGGATGGGGCGCTGCGCACGATGCGGTGGCGGGCCGAGGTGAACAAGCTGCAGGGTGTCGACTCGTCGGTGATCGGGCCGTCGGAGATCGCTGGCCTGGTGCCCCACCTGGACGTCTCGGACCGGCCGCGGTTTCCGATCCTGGGCGGGCTGTGGCACCCGCCCGGCGGGATCATCCGGCACGACGCCGTCATGTGGGGGTACGCCCGTGGTGCGGACTCGGCGGGCGTCCACATGCACCAGGACACCGAGGTGGTGGACATCGACGTGTCCGAGGGCCGGGTGCGTGGCGTGCGGACGAACCGGGGCTCGATCGCCGCGCGGGCCGTGGTGGCGTGCACTGCCGGCTGGGCTTCGACGGTGTGCGACCTCGCCGGGGTATCACTGCCGATCACGACATTTCCGTTGCAGGCGGCCGTCACCGAGCCGGTCCGGCCGTTCCTGGACACCGTCGTCGTGTCGGGAACCTTGCATGTCTACGTCAGTCAGACTGACCGCGGCGAGCTGGTGTTCGGCGCGGCCGTGGACCCGTTCCCGTCCTACTCGACGCGCGGCTCGCTGGAGTTCACCGAGGGGGTCGCCGCTCATGTGCTGGAGCTGATGCCCGCGCTGGCGCAGGTACGGGTGCTGCGGCAGTGGGCCGGGCTCTGCGACATGACGCCGGACTTCTCCCC
>JASLBX010000244.1 GCA_030146385.1 Jiangellaceae bacterium
AAACCAGCCGACCTCACCTTCCAGCAGTGCGCCGCGCTGCCCATCTCCGGCTCGACCGCACTCCAGGCAGTCCGCGACCACGGCAACGTCAAGCCCGCACAGCAGGTGCTGATCATCGGCGCTTCCGGCGGTGTCGGCAGCTTCGCCGTCCAACTCGCCAAGCACTTCGGCGCCGAGGTCACCGGCGTGTGCAGTACAGCCAAAGTGGACCTGGTCCGCGACCTCGGAGCCGATCACGTGATCGACTACAACCAGACCGACTTCGCAGACGGTAGCCGCCGCTACGACGTGATACTCGACATCGGTGGAAACTCGCCCCTGGCCCGCCTGCGGCAGGCCCTCGCAGATGACGGGACCCTGGTGATCGTGGGAGGCGAAGGTGGGGGACGCTGGCTCGGTGGAATAGATCGACAGCTGCGCGCGACGATGCTGTCGCCGTTCACGCGCCAGAAAATGGGCATGTTCATCAACCGCGAGAACCACCACGACATCACCACGCTCGGCCAACTGGCCGAGGCCGGCCACATCACCCCAGCTCTCGACACCACATATCAGCTGGCCGATGCCCCCGCAGCAATCCGGCACGTCGAACAAGGCCGCGCCCGCGGCAAAGTCGTCATCACCATCTGAGCAGTCCCCAAATCCTTGGCTAACCGTCCCATTCGGAGGCGAGGATGGCATAGGCGACCGTGTCGGCGAAGTCGTCCCGGGCGTAGTTCCGGTCGAGCGCACGCAGATCGTCGGCCTTGGGCGGACGGTGGACCGTCGCCGATCCCGATGCGGAGACGTAGCTGCGAGTGGTGCCCTCGTTACCTCGACGCAAAAGGTTTCCTGCCCAGTGCGCTCGACGTTGCGCGTCTTCACGTCCCGGCCACCGGCGAGGAACCGCACCTGACCCTCGGTGTACAGGAAATGGACGCGAACTGAGTGGATGCAGCCGCCGTCGCTCAGCGAGGAGAACACGCCTACGAGCGGACGCGAGAGCAGCTCGACGGCCTCGTCATGCGTCAGGCGGCGCTTGTTGGGGTCTGCTTCCTGAATCATCAGATTCATCCTCGCTCACCCCTATCGCTGAATGAGTCTGTCCCCATGGCGAGATCGCACTGCAAGGGAACGTCCTCTCCATGAAGACGGGCCTGCTGGCCGCTGGTGCTGATTGGCATGGCGGCTACTCCGGTGGGCGTGGTTCGCCGTCGGTTACGACGTGAGGGTTCAGGTGAAGCCTTGTGGTCCTGCGTCGGCTTCGCACTGGCCAGGCCTACTCGCCCTTGCGCAGCATCGCGAAGGTTGCCGAGCAGGAACGCTGCGACTAGCCCGGCGGCGTAGGCCCCATTCGCAACACGACGAGCCGACCGTCGACGAACGAGAATGCGGCAGCGAGCAGCCACACTGCGGCCGGCGCCGCGAACGGGAAGCGGCGGCGGCCGAGCAGCGGCAGCACCACGAGCGCGATCGCCGGCACGGCGAACCACAATGGCGTGCGCGGCGCTTCGGCTGCGTCCTGCCGGAGCAACACTTCAAGCACGACCGCGGTCGCCGCGAGCACGATCAGCACATCGAATCCGTGGCTGCGCACCAGGTAGACGAGCCGGCTCATGCCTCGAACGTACTCCCCGCACTAATGGCCCGCGTCCGACCAAGGTACGAGGTGGAAATCATCGCTTGGTCCGAGCTCGAATACGGCCTTCTTACGATGTGCGGAACCAGGTCGCGGCCGACCCTGTGGGCATGAGACCTCCGAGCACACCTTCATCGTGATCACCGCGTACCATCCGATTTCTTATCCGTCGAGGCCGAGCGCCGCGGCTAGCTCGGCCTCGGTCGGATTTCGCAGAACTCGACGGTCACGCGTGATCGCCACTGGCGTTTCCTCGGGGCCGACGCCCAGTCGCTGCAGGACAGTGGAGGCATGCTCGTCGGTGTCGAGGTCGAGCCATGAGTGAATGACGTCTCGGGCGGTGAGGAACTCGAGCAACCGCTGTGCTGCGGAGGATGCCCCAGATCCAACGATCTTCACTGCCGTCTGTTCGATGACGTATGACCTGCGGAGCAGGTAGGCCCGCAAGACTACGTCGCGGAGCTGTGGATCAGCGTTGAGTGCGGTCCTGAGACGCTCAGTCGGGACGGCCAGCACCTCCCCGTCCTGCTGTGCCACCGGGGTTAGGAACATCGCCTCGCCGCGGAGCGTGCCAAGTCCACCGAGGAACCTCCCGGGTCCGTGGACGGCGCGAACCCGGTTGTCCTGGCCGTAACCGTCAACCGCCGCCACCGCGCCCGAGATCACGACGACGAAGTCGGCACTCGGATCGCCGTCGCCGAAGAGGGGTTCTCCGGCCGCCACCTGACGCCGCTCACCGAATCGCGAGAGAGCGGCGATCTGGTCCGAGGTCAGGCGAGGGAAGACACCTTCGTTGTCGGGCGTCTCCTCCAGGCCGTCCAGTACGAGCGGTGCGGTGTTCGCGGCGGACGCCCGCAGCCGGCCGACCGCAGGTATGCCGGGTCCTTCCGGGCGAAAGCGCATCGCTTCAGATGGAGCTTCGACCGCTGGCGGCGGCTGCCCGCCGGTCAACGCCGCCGTGAGCGCCTCCTCGTCGTACCGGCCGACCTGACGGCGGCCGTTGACAAAGAAGGTGGGCGTGCCGGTGGCGCCGCTGGCTTCTGCGCTTGCCACGTCTTCGCGAACACGGGCAGCGTGGAGTCCGGTGCCGAGGTCGCGCGAGAAGCGTTCGACGTCGAGACCGAGTACCGCTGCGTGGGTGAGCAGGTCCGGTGGTTCGAGCTGATCCTGGTGAGTGAACAGGCGGTCGTGCGTCTCCCAGAACGCGCCCTGGGCTGCCGCGGCCTCGGCCGCTTCCGCGGCCAGGATGGCGTTGGGGTGCACGTCAGCGAGAGGTAGGTGCCGGAAGACGTAGCGAAGGTCGTCACCGAAGCGTTCTCTGAGCGCGTCGACGACGCCCGTAACCCGGCTGCAGAACGGGCACTCGAAGTCGCCGTACTCGACGAGCGTGAGGGACGCGTCGACCGGACCGCGAATGTGGTCGCGCGCCGGGTCGACCGGCCGATCGAGGACCATGGGCCGGCTGGCGGTGCGCTCGCCGCGCAGCACGGCCGCCAGGCGGAACACCACCCAGCTGGTGAGCGTCGCGAGGACGGCGGCGACCAGGATGCCCACCGTTGCGGCGTCGAGCAGTTCGGTACTAGTGAACGCGAGGTTGGCGATCAGCAGGGAGACGGTGAAGCCGATGCCCGACAACGCGGCGCCACCGATCACCTGTCCTTCACCGACACCCTGCGGCAGCGGGCCAACCCCCAGCCGAGAGCTTGCCAGCGCCGCTACACCGATGCCGACCGTCTTGCCGATCACAAGTCCGGCCACTACGCCCCACATGACCGGAGACGTCATCGCCTCGCTGAGGAGTCCTCCCCGCAGGTCGACACCGGCATTGGCCAGGACGAACAACGGCACGATCGCGTACGCGACAGCCGGGTGCAGGATCACCTGAAGCCGCTCGTTCATGGACACGGACTGCTGCAATGCCTTGCGGGCGGCGTAGCCAACGTCCGGAAGCGGCGCCTGCTGAAAGGCGCGGAACCGGGCCGCAACGCGCTCGACATCGCTACGGCGCGCGGGATGCGCCCCGATCAGCAGACCGGCGGCCATGCCCGCGATCGACGCGTGCAGCCCGGATTGGACGGTCGCCACCCAGAGCACCAGGAGCACGACGGCATACGCCGAGTAGCGCCACTCGCCCCGCCGCGAGAGAAGCGCAATCACGGCCAGTGAGGCGGCCGCGATGGCGAGCGACACCAGATCCAGTGAGCTTGAGTAGACGACGCCGATGACAGCGACAGCGACCAGGTCGTCGAACACGGCGACCGAGAGCAGGAAGATCCGCAGCTGGGTGGAGCTCGCCGGGCCGACGATCGCCAGCGCACCCAGCACCAAGGCCGTGTCCGTGGCGATCACCACGCCCCAGCCGCTGGCCGCCTCGCCCGACGGGTTGATCGCCAGGTACAGCAGCGCCGGGACCGCCATGCCGGCCAGGGCGCCCAGCACCGGCACGACGACGCGTCGTGGCTCGGTCAGCTCACCCATCGACAGCTCGCGCCGGACCTCGAGCCCAATGACCAGGAAGAACAGGGCCATGAAGCCATCGCCGACCCAGTGGCCCAGGTCCATGGCCAGCTCCGCGCCTCCGACCTGCACGGTTGCCTCGGTGTGCACGAGCGACTCGTAGGCGTCGGACCACGGCGAGTTCGCCCACACCATCGCGACAACCACAGCCGCGAGCATGAGTCCGGCGCCGCCCGCCTCGGTCGCCAGAAACCGGCGCAGCGGCTCCCGCATCTGCGCCACGAGCACGCGCCGCACCGGCCGCGACTGGCCACCGCCGGTTGCGCCGTTTCTGAGCTTCCGCGTCGTCACGTCAGCCCTATCCTCAGCTGTCCCGTGGCACTACCGTGCCGTCCGGGCGCCGAGACGAAACCTGCAGCTCCGGCGCACCACCGAGCCGGCTCAGCTCCTCTGGCGTCCACGTCATTGTTGGATCCTCTCGGCGGGGGCAGACGTCCTCTCCACGCCATAACAGCACGCAGACCGCGCCCGTGGGAGTTCCTGTCGTTCCAGGTAACGCTGGTACCTCCCTCGCTGCGCGAGAACGCAGTCAAGGCAGCTCAGTCGACGGTGGTTCCGGTCTGCTCGCTGAACTCGGCTGCCTCCTGGGTGACCGCCCAGGAAGCCAGCACTTTGAGGGCGTCGGATGTGGGTGAGCCGGCGGGCGCGGTGTAGACGTTCAGGACGAGTCCGGGCTCGGAGGGCAACTCCAGGGATTCGAAGTTGAGATCCAACTGCGCGACCACCGGGTGGCGCAGTCGCTTCTGGCCGCTGCGGTAGAACTGCACGTCGTGCGAAGCCCAGCGCTGGCGGAAGATCTCGCTGCGGGTGGACAGCTCCCCGACAAGCTCGATCAGCGCTTGGTCGTGCGGATTGCGGCCCGCCTCCAGGCGCAGCATCGCGGCGGCGTCGTTGGCGATCCGCTCCCAGTCGACGAAGAACTCCTTCGCGGCCGGATCCAGATAGACGAACCGGGTTATGTTCACAGGCCGGCGTGGGTCGGCCAGGACAGGAGAGTAGAGCGCGCGGGCGAGGCGGTTCATGGCGAGGATGTCGTGCCGACCGTTGCGCACCCAGGCGGGCGCGTCGGTGATGGCGTCCAGCACCTGTTGAATGGCGGGACGCACGGTGGTCGACCGCGTGCGGCTCTGGCGGCCGCGGCTCCGGCCCGCCGCCCCTGCTAGGGCGAAAAGGTGGTCGCGCTCGGCCTCGTCCAGCTGGAGCGCTCGGGCCAGGGCGTCGAGCACGCTGTCCGACGCGCCGGAGAGGTTGCCGCGCTCCATCCGGACGTAGTAGTCGACCGAGACGCCGGCCAGCATCGCGACCTCCTCCCGGCGCAGCCCTGTGACGCGCCGGTTCCCGCCGTATGCCGGCAACCCGGCCTGTTCGGGTGTGATGCGTGCCCGCCGCGAGGTGAGAAACTTGCGGACCTCGGCGCGATGGTCGATCTGGCCCATGCCAACACGGTAGGCGGAGACCTGCGCATGTGGGGGACACTGGCAGTACCCGGAACGACCGTGCCTTCGGCGCATTGTTCCGAGCAGCTTCATCGAAGTGCCCAGGGAATGGGGGCCTGAGTCGCGGAGCAACAGCACAGCCCCGTCGTCCGGCGCTGACCGTCCGAACAGAGGTCGGCACGCCGCTGATGTCGTCAGTGGGTCACTGCGCCGCGTCCAGGTCATGATCTTCGTGCTGGATCCAACGTATGCGGTAAGGACCGAATCCGGCCGCGTGCGCACCAGCGTGACCCGCCGGCCGCCGGCAGCGGTAGACGAGTGAGTGCAGGTCACGGCAGGAGTCCCGGAAGCTCGTATAGGCGAATTCGAGATCCAGGCGGTCGTCGTCGGGCATAGGCACCTCCTCCTCCGGGGACACGCCCTGGCGCGACGGCGATGTCACGGAAGAACGTGTGTTCGTACACCGCCGATTATGGCGCGCCCACTTCTTGAAAGCTGAAGTCCTACGCCGCCCGCGGCAAACCCACCGCGGCGCGAGAAGGCGGTGCCTTCCCGCGCCATGGATATGCAAGGTTGCCGGGCGGTCTACTAAGAGACCATGCCGTGCGGGTCGATGACGTACTTGCGTGCCGCGCCCTTGTCGAAGTCGGCGTATCCC
>JASLBX010000266.1 GCA_030146385.1 Jiangellaceae bacterium
GGTACAGCTCCGGGAAGACGATCAGATCCGTGGCCTCCTTGCGGGCGTTGACGGTGGCCTGCGCCGCGCGCTCGACGTTCGCGTCGACATCGCCGAGCTGCGCGTCGAGTTGGGCGAGTGTGATACGCAAGCAGCAATCCCCCGTCCGGCGTACATCGGTGAGCCTCTAGCTGAATCTGCCGAGCCACGTCCGTGTGGGGCAGACGTGCCGCCAGTATGAGGCCGACTGATCTGCGCCGTCCACATTGCCGATTAATCTCGAGCTAGTCTGCGTCCACCGTGAGGGCGAACTCGGCATCGGTGAGCACGTCGACGAGGTACTGGCCATACGAACGGTCGCACTGGAGCAGGTACGAAGGCTCGCCGACCTCGTCGTCGCGGATCACAGTGGCGATGATCCCTGCCACCAGGCTGCGGAAGGCGGTGCCGTCGGGTGTGGTGGTGTCGGCCAGGTCGATCGCGCACAGCGACGCCAGGACCGGCGCCGCCTTCGCGCCGGTCAGCCGGACGAGTGCGTAACCATGCGTCACGTCGACGACGCTGGCGAACTCGCCGTCGGCCAGTGCCTCCATATGGTTCACGACAGCATCGGCCGGCCCGTCCGACGCTAGGAGCGTCCACGCGTCGGGAGCGGTCCGCACCACGAGGACGCCGGCACGATCCCGAGTGGTGCGCCCGAACGGGACGTCCAGCCGGGCGGCCACTGAGCCCGCTGGTGCCGCCCGGACCAGCACCTTCGCCCAGTCGGTGCAGTCGGTGAGCCTGGCGTCAGACACGTAGCCGCGCCCCCTCCGGGTCAACGTGCGCAAGCTGCGGCATGACCGTCACTCGCGCGCGGCGGCCGTCCGGCAACTGGACGGTCACCTGCGTCCCCGGCGATGACAAGTGCGGGGCCACGAATCCCAGGCCGATGGCACGCTCGAGGGTCGGCGAGAACCGGCTGGACGTGATCCGGCCGACGATTCGGCCGCCGTCCTCGACGATCTGGCAACCCTCCGGTGGCACGACGTCAGCGTCCACCGGCTGCAGGCCGACCAGCTGGAGGTGGCCGTCACGGACGTGCTGCCAGGCCAGCTCCGGCTTGCCGACGAAGTCGTCCTTGTCCATCTTGATCGCCCAGTCCAGGCCCGCGCTGTACGCCTGAGTGAGCCCGTCGGTGTCCTGCCCGACGATCAGGTGACCTTTCTCCAGCCGCAGAATGCGTTGCGCCTCGACGCCGAACGGGCCAATCCCGAGATCGGCTCCGGCGCCCAGCAGGGCCTCCCAGACCGCAAAGCCGTGACCGGATGGGACGTGCAGCTCGTAGCTGAGCTCGCCGGTGAACCCGATCCGCCACACCACGCAGTCCGGCACTCCGGCCACGGAGCCGACCCGCACCCGCATGTACGGGAACGCCTCGTTGGACAGGTCGAACCCAGATGTCAGCCCCTCCATCAGTTCCCGGGACCGCGGCCCGGCCACGTTGATGCTCGCGTACGCGTCCGTCATCGGCACGACGTGTACGCGCCAGTCCGGACGCTCGGTCTGCAGCCACCGCTCGATCCATTCGCCGACGCCGCTGGCCCCGGACGACGTGGCGGTCAGCAGGTAGCGCTGCTCACCGAGCCGGCCGGTCACCCCGTCGTCGAGGACCACGCCGTCGTCGGCGCACATGACGCCGTACCGCACCTGCCCGACGGCGAGCTTTCGCCACTTGTTCACGTACAGCAGTTCCAGCAGGTCTGGGACGTCCGGGCCGCGCAGCTCGAACTTGCCCAGCGGGGTCACGTCGATGATGCCGACGCTCCGCCGGACGGCACGCACCTCTTCGGCCGGGTCGCCGTAATGGTCCGGCCGGATCCAGGCTCCGGCCACGAGCGGGACAGCACCGTGCGCGACGTGCCAGTCGTGGATCGGCGACCGGCGAACCGGCTGGTAGTTGCGGCCGGCCAGCGCACCCAGGCTGATCGGTGAGTACGGCGGCCGCCCGGTGGTCGTCCCGGTCTCGGCGATGCTCCGGCCGGTCGCGGCTGCCACCACGGCGATCGTGTTGACGGCTTCCAGCTTGCCCTGCGTCGGGCCCATGGTGACGGTCGTGTACCGCTTCACCAGCTCGATCGAGTCGTACCCTTCCGCGACCGCGGCGCGGAGATCCTTCGCCGACACGTCCTCCGCGAAGTCGACGATCCCGTCGGTTCGCCCGGTGAACAGCTCCGGATGTGTGGCCGGCTCGAGACGCGGCGCCGGGACGCTCATCCCGCCGGCGCCAGTCGTCCGGCGGGCCGCCTCGTGGCCGATCGCCCGTCCGTGTGCGATCAGCTCGGCCAGCGTCCCGTCGCCGACGAGTCCTCCGGTGGCCAGCACCCCGTCCGGCAGACCAGCCGGGACGAATCGCGCGGCGCTCGCCTGGTACATCGCCCGGCCGCCGTCCATCGTGACCAGGCCGGTCGGCGCGGTCCAGCCGACCGCGGTCACGAACAGGTCGCATGGGACGACACTTCCATCGGAACACTCAACGGCTCGGACGCCGCCCCGCCCGCGCACCCGGACGATGTCCCCGCCACCACGCGCGTCGACGACTCGCGCCACACCCACGCCGGCCCGCTCGAGATCGGCAACCGCCGCGAGTCCGTCGTCATTGGCCGTGAAGACCACGGCCCGGTCTCCAGGCTTGACCGCGTACAGGTTGATCAGCCGCCGCGCCGCGGTCGACACCATGACACCGGGCAGATCGTTGCCCGCCACCACGTATGGACGTTCGATCAGCCCCGGCGCCAGGATCAGCTGGGCCGGGCGCGCCTTGACCAGCCGCTCCGTGATGCCCGGCGGCCCGTGCTGCGCGACGGCAACAAGCCCGCCCTCGTACCGGCCGGTGACGACCGAGTCAGCGAGCACCTCGATGCCGTCGGCGGCCGAAACGGCAGCCCGCAGCTCGTCCAAGGCCGCGAGATCGTCCGGCCCGCCCCACCGCAGATGGCCGCCGAGTTCGGCCTGATCGTCCACCAGCATGACCTGGGCACCGGCCGCGGCGGCCGCCAATGCCGCGGCCATCCCGGCCGGGCCGCCACCGGCGACCAAGACGTCCGGGTGGGCGTACCGATGATCGTATCGGCCGGGTCTCGCCGCCGACGGAACCCGCCCGCCGGGCGAGAACCGGCGTAGCACCCGTTCGTAGAGGGGCCAGAGCCGGCGTGGCCGGATGAACGTCTTGTAGTAGAAGCCAGCGGACAGCGCCGGGCCGGCCACCCGGTTCAGGGCCTTGACGTCGAACCGGAGGGACGGCCAACTGCCCTGGGCGGTCACCGTCATCCCAGCCGACACGCGCCGGGCGGCTCCCGGCACGTTGGGCTCGTCGTCGACCTGCACGTAGCACCCCGGGTCGTGAG
>JASLBX010000268.1 GCA_030146385.1 Jiangellaceae bacterium
TCGGCTGCCGGCCACGCTTGAGCGACGGCGAGCGACGGTCAGCTGCGCGGTGGCCGAACGCGATCGCACCGATGGGCTTGTAGTCCTCCGGCACGCCGAAGGCATCGCGGAACGCCGCGATCCGCTCGGGCGGGATGCCGAAGAAGCACGCTCCAAGGCCCTCGTCGGTGATGGTCAGCAGCATGAGCAGCGCGGCCATCCCGGTGTCGATGTCCCAGTACGGCGCGGGCCAGCGTCCCTCGTCCCGGTCCGTCCAGCCCTTGTCCGGTTCGGCGTACCGCTCGAGGTACGCGTTCTTGTTCGACAGCGGCACGATGATCACCGGTGCCTGCCTCATGCCCTCAGACCACGCGTCCGCGCCCCCGTCCGGTGGGGTGGTCGCCGACCAGAATTGCTCGACGTCTGCCGGGGTGTCGAGCACGAGGTAGGCCCATCCCTGGCTGAAGCCGGCGGAGGGAGCATGCAGGGCATTGCCAAGCACGCGTTCGACAATCGCCGGGTCGACTGGTCGGGTCTCGAAGTTGCGCACCATGCGCCGGCGTTGGACGACCTCCTGGAACTCCATGCGGCCCAGCCTGCCGGACAGCCCTCCGCGGCTGCTGGGCGGGATCCGCGCAAGCACGCGCACCCTCGAACCGCCACTGCGCCCCACTCCCAGCCGCGATCAAGCACGATAGAGACATGGTCGATCGTTACTACACCCGTGACGAGAACGAAGCCGAACAACTGGACCGGCACTGGCTCGAGCTACTCCAAGAGCTTCGCGTAGCCCAGACAGGCGTCCAGATCCTGTTCGCCTTCCTGCTCGTCGTGGCGTTCAGCCGGCCTTTTCAGGAGGCCGGCACCTATACCCACGTCGTGTTCGCGATCACACTGGTCGTCACCGCGATGGCGACCGGGCTGCTCATCGCACCGGTTTCCGTGCATCGCCTGCTCTACCGTCGGCGGCTCCGGCCCGAACTCGTTGAGACCGCCGCTCGGATGGCCGTGGGCGGGCTGTTCTTCCTGCTCGGGGCCGTGGCCGGCGGGCTGCTGCTGGCCCTGGACGTCGTACTGTCTCGCACCCTCACGATCGTGGTGGTCGTGGGCGTCGTGGCGTGGTTTGCCGTGTTCTGGTACCTCGTACCAATCAATCTTCGGCGCAAGGGCCGGGCCGTGAGAGCCTCGAGTGGTGAGGATGCTGCATCGCAACGACGGTGACGGCTGGGTCACCTGCGTGCACGGCCATCGGCATTGGGGACGATACGGCGCCGCGGGCCTGCTGTTGATCGCCCCCGACGGAGCTGCGCTGCTGCAGCACCGCGCCGACTGGAGCCACCACGGCGGAACCTGGGGCGTCCCCGGCGGCGCGCGCTCATCGGCCGAACCGGCGACGGCCGCGGCGTTACGCGAGGCCGAGGAGGAGGCGGCGGTCCGCCCGGACGAGGTCACGCTCACGCACGCCTTGGTGGACGATCATCAGACCTGGTCGTACACGACGGTCGTGGGCCACGTGTCGCATCGGGTTCCGGCCCGGCCCTCCGACCCGGAAAGCAAGGAGATCCGGTGGGTGCCGGTCGACGACGTCACCGAGCTGCCGCTGCATCCGGGCCTCGCAGCCGCATGGACCCATTTGCGATCGCAGGCGCCGCGCCGGCTGGTTCTACTGGTCGACGTCGCCAACGTGATGGGCTCGCGTCCCGACGGTTGGTGGCACGATCGGCTCGGCGCGGCGGCGAGGCTGCGCGACGAGATTGCGGACGCCGTGCGGGGCGGGCTTTCGGCGGCGCCGCTCGGGCTTCCGGGCGACACGTGGTGGCCGGACGTCCACCTCGTGGTGGAGGGCCAGGCGCGCGACCTGGACGCCGTGCCCGGAGTCGAGGTCCACGCCGCTCTACGGGACGGCGACACGTTGCTCGCCGAGTTGGCCGCCGCCAAGGTGGCTGAAGGCCCGGACGACCACGTCTTCGCCGTCACGGCCGACCGTGAACTGCGCGGCAGACTCGAGAGGGCGGGGGCGGCTGTCGTCGGCCCGAACACCGTGCTCAGCTTCCTGCCTTAGCGCCGTATCGCTCACAGGTGGGTCGCCCACCAGGCCTGTCCGTGCCGTACCACCCGCACGCGCCTGGTACGGCACGGACAGGCATGCTGAACGTGATCGAACTTACGCAGACTTGCGCTTGGCGGCGGCTTTCTTGGCGGGCTTCTTGGCGGCCGGTTCCTCCTCGGCCTCGCCGCGCTTCTTCTTGGCTTCGGCGACGCTCTTGCGCAGGGCATCCATCAGGTCCACGACCTTGCCCTCGTCGGGTTCCATCTCGGGAGCCTTGGTGATCTCGGCACCCTCGACCTTGGCCTCGACCACGTCGAGCAACGCCGCGCGGTAATCGTCGACGTACTCGTCAGGGTCGAACTCGGCCCCCATGGCCTCGACGAACGACTCGGCCATCTGCAACTCCTGGGGCCGGATGGTGGGCTCGTCCTCGAGGAAGCCGAAGTCGGGACGCCGGACCTCGTCGGGCCACAGCATCGTCTGCACCACCAGCACGCCTTCGCGCGCCCGCAGGAGGGCGAGCCGCTCTCGGCTGCGCAGCGAGATCTTCACGATCGCCACCCGATCGGCCCGCTCCATCACATCGCGGAGCAGCACGTACGGCTTGGCGTCGCCGCTCGGCTCGGCATAGTACGCACGGGACAGCCCGGTCGGGTCGATGTCGGAGAACGGCACGAACGCCATCACCTCCACGACCTTGCTGGACGAGACGGGCAGATCCGTCAGGTCCTCATCGGTCAGGACGACCATGTCGCCGCCTGGCAGCTCATAGCCCTTGGCGATGTCGGCGTAGGCGATCTCGTTGCCGCACTTGTCGCACACCCGCTTGTACCGGATGCGACCGCCGTCCGCCGCGTGCACCTGGCGGAACCGGACGTCCTTCTCCTCGGTTGCCGCCACGAGGCGGACGGGGATCGACACGAGGCCGAATGAGATCGACCCTTTCCACACCGTCTGCATCGTGCGCTCCTTCCGTCACAGCCGATCATTCCCGAAACCGCCTCCGCTAGCCAGGCGGTTCGGCTTCGGCGTGCCTCCCCCAGCATGTCACGCCGATCTGACATGGTCAGATCCGTGGAGACCATGCAGCAGTGGTGCGCCGGGTGCGCGTCGGTGCGCGAGTTCGTGCTGGTGCCCGACTCCACGCCCGGCTCCGCGCCCGTCGAGTACGCGTGCACGGGCTGCGACGCCGCCCTGGTGACACCGGGCGGACAGCCCGCCGAAGTCCGCGCCCTCGTCCTGGTCTAGGCGTCTAGGCGACGGCCGGCTCGGCGAGCTGGCCGTCCCGCAACTCCAGCACGCGGTCGGCGCGGTCCATCAGCACCGGGTCGTGCGTGGCGACGACCGCGGTCATCCCCCGCTCGTGCACCAGGTCTCGGATCAGGTCCATGACCGCTCGGCCGGTCTGCAAGTCCAGCTGCCCGGTCGGCTCGTCGGCAATCAGGACGTCCGGCTCGGACGCCAGCGACCGGGCGATGGCCACCCGCTGCTGCTGACCGCCCGAGAGCTCGTAGGGCCGCTGCGCGGCGTGCCCGCTCAACCCGACCATGTCGAGCAACTCGGCCACCCGTTCATCACGGACGCCTGGCCTGGTCCCGAGCAACCGCAGCGGCACCTCGACGTTCTCCCCCGCCGACAGGATCGGCACGAGCCCGAACGACTGGAACACGTAGCCGATCCGGCGCCGCCGGATGTACACCAGCTGTTTCTCGCTCATCGCCGACAGGTCGGCGTTGTCCAGGAACACCTGGCCGGACGTGGGACGGTCGAGCCCGCCGAGCAGGTTCAGCAGCGTCGTCTTGCCGGACCCGGACGGCCCCTTTATGACCAGCAGCTCTCCGGCGGCGACCTCGAGGCTGACGTCGCGGCACGCGTGGACCTCGGTGCGCCCCGAGCCGTACGTCCGGGTCACCCCGACGGCGCGCAGCGTCGTGTCAGCCATCGGTGCTCTCCTTCCCTGCGGAGGAGGCGTCCTTCTCCGCTCCGTTGCCCGCCCTGACCGCGGCCGGCCACACGCCGATGTGGTCGGCTTCGAGCGCCAGCCGGACCCGGTCGCGCATGTCCAGCGCGGACATGAACTCGCCGGGCAGCTGAAGCCGTCCCGCGCGGTCGAGGACGGCGAACTCCTCGTGCACGTGCCGCTCCTCGCCCTCCTCGTCCACCGAGCTGCGACGCAGGACCTCGGTGGACGTACGCCCGTCGCGGATCTGGACGGTACGCCGTACGTGCTGGGACACCAGCGGGTCATGGGTGACGACCAGGACCGTGACGCCGAGTTCGGAGCTCGCATGCTCCATAGCTGCGAGGACGTCGTTGGAGGTCGCCTGGTCCAGCTCACCGGTCGGCTCGTCGGCGAGTAGCACCTCCGGCGAGTTGGCCACGGCGATGGCAATGGCGACGCGCTGCTGCTCGCCGCCTGACATCTCCTGCGGCCGCCGGTCGCTGCAGTGCTCGACGCCGAACAGCTCCAGCAATTCGTCGACGCGAGCGCTACGGGCCCGGCCCCGGTACGTCCTGGCCAGGACCATCGGAACCGCGACGTTCTCAGCGGCGGTCAGGTACGGCAGGAGGTTGCGCGACATCTCCTGCCAGACGAAGCCGATGGTGTGTCGCTGGTAGGCGATCCGCTCGGTGCGCTTCATCGCGAGCAGGTCATGACCTGCGACGACGGCACGGCCGGCGGTGGGGGTGTCCAGCCCGGCCAGGATGTTGAGCAGGGTGGACTTGCCGGA
>JASLBX010000279.1 GCA_030146385.1 Jiangellaceae bacterium
GCGACGGTCTTCTGCTTGACCACGTTCACGCCGATCACGCCAGCGGCAATATCCCTGTCGCGAATCGCGGTGAACGCCCTGCCGATGTTCGAGCGGGCCAGGTTCCGCGCGGCGACCGCGAAGATGATGAGCAGCACGAGCATCAGCCAGAACAGCTGCTGTTGCTTGGTGAATGTGCCGCCGTCCTGGTCGAGGCGGTAGCCGAACAGCTGGACCACCGGCGGGGTGCGCCCGGTGCTCGGCCCGCCTGTCACCGCGTCCCACTGGACGAACAGGTGCTCGCCGACAAAGACCAGACCGAGAGTCACGATGGCGAGGTACAGCCCGCGCAACCTCGTCGCCAGTGGGGCGACGAGCGCACCGACCGCCGCGGCGACCAGTCCCGCGGCCGGCAGCCAGATGAGGATCTCGGTGACGCCTAACCCGAGGGCCCGCCCGCCCGGATCACCGCTGATCACGGCCGCCGCGTAGCAACCGACGCCGGCGAAGAAGGCGTGACCGAGCGAGATCTGGCCGGCGTACCCGGTGAGCAGGCCCAGCCCGATTGCGCCTATCGCGTACGCGCTGCCGCGGGTTAGCAGGGTCAGGTCGGCGGCGGACATGTAGAACGGGAGTACGGCCACCACGAGGACGAGCACGATGACCGTGTTGCGCTTAGCTCGCGTGTTGAGCAGCGCCATGTCGTCGCCGTACGAGGTGCGCAGCAGCGGCCGGCGAGCGATCGGATCTCGGATCAGCACGGCTACACACGCTCCACTTCGCGGGTGCCGAACATGCCGTACGGCCGCACGATTAGCACCAGCACCATGACAAGCCATGGCGCGATGACAGACGGGTTGTTGCCGAGGAAGGACAGGTAGCTCGGGTAATGCGCGGCCAGCGACTGGACCACGCCGATGATCACCCCGGCGACCACGGCTCCCTCGAGCGAGTCCAGGCCGCCAAGAATGATCACGGGCAGCGCGTAAAGGGCGATCGGCCAGAACGTGTTGTCGACGCTGACCCCCGCCGCGGCGAACGTGCCGGCGACCGCGGCCAGACCACCCGCCATCGCCCAGGACAGTGCGAAGACGGCTCCGACGCTGACCCCTTGAGCCAGCGCCACCTCCTGGTCCTCCGAGACGGCTCGCATCGCGAGCCCCATCCGGGTGTACCGGAAAAACGCGAACAGGACCGTGACCAGCACCGCCGTGGTAAGCACCGTCGCCACGTGCCGCTGCTGCACAGTGATCGGGCCCAACTCGACCGTGCTGAGCCCCCACGGGTCGTTGACGTGCCGGACGTTGATCCCGATGTAGGCGTGCGCGACCGTGCGCACGACGATGTCGAGCCCGATCGTGATGATCGCGATGGCGAAGACGGGGCGGCCGACCATCGGCCTTATGACCGTTCGCTCGATCCCGAGCGCGAGCAGGGCGACGAGTATCGCGCCCAGCGCCATCGCACCCCAGAAGCCCAGCCAGGAGAGCTGAACCAGGTACGTCACCAGCACCACACCGGCGATCATGAAGCCTGGCTGGGCAAAGCTGATCACCCGGCTCGACTTGTAGATGATGACGAAGCCGAGCGCGATCAACGTGTAGACGCTGCCACGGCCCAATCCGTCGGCGACTGCTTCGAGAAGGTTGCTCATGCGACCGGCTTCGCTGCGTAGAGGTCGTCCACCAGGTCGGCGAACCGGTCGGCGATGGCCGCCCGCTTGACCTTCTGGGTGGCGGTGAGCTCGCCGTCCTCGTGATCGAGCTCCTTGGGCAGCATCCGGAACTTCTTGATCTGTTCCACGCGGGCGAACCGGGTGTTGACGTCGTCGACCAGTTGCTGCATGAGAGCGATCACCTCGGGCTTCTCGGCGAGGTCTCGGTAGGTGGTGAAGTCGAGCCGCCGCCGGGCCGCCCAGTCGGCGACGGTGTCGAACTCGATGCCGATCAGCGCGGTCAGATAGGGACGGCGGTCGCCGATCACGATGGCTTCCTTGACGTACGGCGACGCCTTGAGCGCGTTCTCGATCTCGGACGGCGCGACGTTCTTGCCACCGGACGTGATGATGATGTCCTTGGCCCGGTCGGTGATCTTGACAAAGGTGCCGTCGACCCACTCGCCGACGTCCCCGGTGCGCAGCCAGCCGTCCGGCGTCAGTACTTTGGCGGTGGCTTCCGGGTCCTGGAAGTAACCGAGGAATACGCCGGGGTGCCGGGTGAGGATCTCGCCGCCGCTCGGGCCGATGATGTTCTCGGTGTCGATGGTCACTTCCGCATCGCCCAGCGCTTCTCCCACCGTGCCCAGCCGGACCCGACCGGGCCGGTTCGACGTCGCGATGGCCGCGTTCTCGGTCATGCCATACGCTTCGAAGATCGGCACGCCGATGCCCATGAAGAACTTCAGCACGTCCGGGGCGATCGGCGCGGCACCGGAGATCGCGGCTCGCACTCGGCGCATGCCCAGCCGCTGCTTCAGCGACCGGTACCAGAAGACCCAGCCGATCGCGTACACGACGCGGGTGGCCGGCGTGTGTCGGCCGCCTTGGCGGACCAGCGTGTTGCCGATCCAGTTCGCGGCGCCCAGCCACAGCTTGGCCATCGCCCGCTTCGGCCGGGTGGCGCTGGTGAGCTTGATCTGCGCCCCGGCGAGCATCTTCTCCCAGATCCGGGGCACCGAGAACAGGATCGTCGGCTGCACCTCGACCAGGTTCGGCTGCACGGTGGCGATCGACTCGGCGAAATTCACCTGAGTGCCGGAACCGGCGTTGAACCAGGTCGTGAACGTGCGCTCGACGACGTGGCACAGCGGCAGATAGGACAGCAGGAGGTCATGCGGGCCGGGCGCGGGCTTGGCGAACCCTTCGCCCGTCTGGTGGGTCGCGATGGCGTATTCGACGTTGGCCACAGACAACATCGCGCCCTTCGGCGGACCTGTGGTCCCGGACGTGTAGATCAGTGTGGCGATGTCGTCGGGCCGGGCATCGGCCATCCGCGCCGCCAGTGCGTCCGGGTGGCTACGCCGGTGCTCCGCGCCGCGGGCCAACAGGTCGTTCCAGCTCATCAACAGCGGGTTGTCGTACCTCTTGCGGATGCCCCGAGGCTCGAGGTAGACGATGTGCTTCAGTTCAGGGCAATCCCCGGCCACCGCCAGGGCCTTGTCAACCTGCTCCTGGTCTTCTGCGACGAGCACCCGCGACCCGGAGTGCTTGAGCAGGTACTTGACCTCAGGAGCGGGGTTGGTCGGGTAGAGCCCGACGGTCGCGCCCCGGACGGCGACCGTGGCGACGTCCGTATAGAGCCACTCAGGGCGGTTCTCCGAGGCGATCGCGACCCGGTCTCCCGGCTCGACATCGAGGGAGATTAGCGCGTGCCCGACGGTCTGGACCATGTCCCAGTAGCCCGCCCAGCTCACCTCCTGCCAGATCCCGAAGTGTTTGTGTCTCATGGCGATCTGGTCGGGCGCGTTCGCCGCCCAGGCGGCGACCCGGCTCGCCAACGTTGTCGTGCCCGGCGACGCTGCGTCGACCGGCAGTTGATTGGGTTCGGCAGAGATCGTCACGTGCTCTGCACCTCCCCGAGATATGCCCGGATGACGTCCGGATTGTTCTGGATCTCGCTCGGCTTGCCCACTGCGATCGGCTTGCCGAAGTCCATGACCAGCACTCGGTCGGCCAGGTCCATCACCAGGCCCATGTCGTGCTCGACGAGGATCAGCGGAATGTCGAGCTCTTCGCGGATGTCGAGGATGTACCGCGCCATGTCTTCGGTCTCCTCGACGTTCATTCCGGCGACCGGTTCGTCCAGGAGCAGCAGCTTCGGCTCCATGGCCAGCGCCCGGCCGAGCTCCACCCGTTTCTGCACCCCGTACGGCACCAGCCCGACCGGGTAACGCCGCCACTGCTCGAGCTCGAGGAAGTCGATGATCTCTTCGACGGCCTCGCGGTGGGCGAGCTCCGCCCGGCGTGCCCGACCGAGCCAGACCATGGCGGCCAGTGGCCCGTAGGACATGTGGTGGTGCCGGCCCAGCATCACGTTGTCCAGCACCGTCAGGTTGGCGAACAGCTCGACGTTCTGGAAGGTGCGGGCCATGCCGAGCCGGGCGATCTGATGCGGCCGCAGGCCAAGCACCGAGCGGCCGGCGAACTGGACGTCGCCCTGCTGGGGCCGGTAGACGCCGGACAGCACGTTGAAGATCGACGTCTTGCCGGCGCCGTTCGGGCCGATGATGGCGAACAGCTCGTCGGGTGCGACGGTGAAGCTGACTCCGTCGATGGCGCGCACGCCGCTGAACGCCAACTTGACGTCCGAGAAGCGCAGGACGTGTGGCAGCGGTTCTCCGGTGGAGCGGTCGGTCGGGCTGGTCACGACAACCACCGCTTTCTCCGCTTGTAGTGTTTGACCTCACGAAAGGACTTCCGCCCGGCTCCGTGGCCGTCCTGCAGGCCCAGGTAGAACTCCCGGATGTCCTCGTCCTCGAGCAGCTCGGCCGCAGGCTTGTCGAGCACGATCTTGCCGGTCTCGAGCACGTAGCCGTGGGATGCGATCGACAGCGCCATGGTCGCGTTCTGCTCGACCAGCAACACGCCCGTGCCGACTCGGTTGATCTCCACGATCAGATCGCGGACCTGCTCGACGAG
>JASLBX010000291.1 GCA_030146385.1 Jiangellaceae bacterium
TGTACAGCATCCTGATCGCGGTCATGGCGGCGGTGACCGTGACCGTGGCCATGCGGACGGTCGGGTTGCTGCTGGTCAGCGCGCTCATGGTGGTGCCGGTAGCCACGTCGCAGCAGTTGACGAGGGGCTTCAAGGCGACCTTCCTGCTGGCCCTGGCGTTGGGGGTCGTCCCGTCGCTGTCCGGCGTGGTATTCGCGTACTACGTCGACGTGGCTCCGGGCGCGAGCATCGTGGTCATCGCGCTGTTCGGCTTCGCGCTCGCCTGGCCGGTCGGGACGCTGCTCAGCCGGCGTCGCCGCCGGGCCGACGGGGAGGATCCGCGGCTGGCCGGACGGCACGTGACGGCCGAAGAACACCCGCACGAGCACGGCGAGGAGTGCGGACACCCGGCGGTTGAGCACCACGACCACACCGACTACCTGCATGACGGCCATCTGCACGCCGCGCACGGCCGCCACTACGACGAACACTGATCCGTTGGTGCGATGTGCCTCAGCGGCCTTCGAGCAGCGGGCCGGCGGGGTCGTGGCTGAGGCCCTTCTTGCGAGCCGCCATGGCACTGAGTGACTCGAGAACGACGCGGTTGGCCAGATACGCCGTGATCTCCGCGTGGTCGTACGGCGGCGACACCTCCACGACGTCCACCCCGACGACCGGCAACTCCAGGCAGATGCGGCGCACCGAGTCGAGCAACTGCCGGGCGCTCAAGCCGCCCGGCTCCGGCGTTCCGGTGCCGGGCGCGTGACCGGGGTCGCACACGTCGACGTCGACGGACAGGAACACCCCGTCGCAGTCGTCCATGGCGATCTCGAACGCCTCGGTGAGGCAGGCGTACAGCCCGCGGGTGACGATCTCGGTCATTTCGTACGACCGCATCCGCTGCTCGGCCATCCAGGACAGCGTCTCCGGCCCCGGCCAGTAGCCACGCAGTCCGATCTGGAGGAACCGGTCGCCGCGCAGCGCGCCCGACTCGATCAGCCGGCGCATCGGCTGACCGTGCCCGTAGAGCGAGCCGAACTCGATGTGGCCGGTATCGGCGTGCGCATCGAAGTGGAGCATCGAGACCCTGCCGAACCCGAGGTGACGGGCCACTCCGGTGGCGTCCGGCAGCGCGATGGTGTGATCTCCGCCCAGCACGATCGGGATGGCACCCGCCACCGCCACGGTGTGCACGGCGCCCTCCAGCGCGGCGATCGACCGCTCGACGTCGCCCGAGTACATCTCGACGTCGCCCGCGTCGCGAACGACTAGATCCTGCAGGGCGTCCACCCGCAGCGCCAGGTGGGGACGCGAGCCGTCATGCGCCAGGTAACAGGCCTGCCGGATCGCTGCCGGGCCGAACCGTGTGCCGGGCCGGTGCGACGTGCCGCCGTCGAACGGCGCTCCCACGATGACCACGTCGGCACCGGCCAGGCTGCCGGGATCGCTCAGGTCGCACCCGTCTACGCCGAGGAACGTGTAGTCGGCTCCGTACTGGGCGCCGTACCTCATCAGCGGGTCCCCCACGAGTAGCTCTGCTTGCGCAGCTTGAGGTAGACGAACGCCTCGGTGTCGCGGACGCCCGGGACAGACCTGATCCGGCGGTTGATGACGTCGAGCAGGTGGTCGTCGTCAACACACACGACCTCCACCAAAAGGTCGAACCGGCCGGCGGTGATCACGACGTAGTCGATCTCGTCCATCGCCTCGAGCTTGGACGCGACGTTGTCGAGATCTCCCTCGGCTCGGATGCCGATCATCGCCTGCCGCGCGAAGCCCAATTGCAACGGATCGGTGACCGCCACGATCTGCATGATGCCCGCCTCGGCGAGCCGTAGGACCCGCTGTCGCACCGCGGCTTCGGACAGCCCTACCGCTTCACCGATGGCGGCGTAAGACTTCCGACCGTCGCGCTGTAGCTGCTCGATGATCGCCTTGTTCGTGTCGTCCAGCAGGTTGTTGACAGTGCGTCGTTCGGTAGTTCCCATACGCGGATTCTGGCGGTACAGTGCCTCACCTGCAAGTGAGTCCGTTGTTGGGACAGCAAGGTGACGCTGATTCCGTACCGTCGGGGCCGGGGGCGCACTGAGGCGCTTCGGGTAATCGGGGGGACGATGGACCGGCTATGACGAAGGAGTACTGACATGGACAACGCTCGCGTACCGATTCCCGGTGGACGGGTTGGTTATCGCAACGGGCATCTGCGGTACGGCGTCACCCGCCGCCAGGTACTGCGGGGTGTCGGCGCACTCGGTGCCATGGCGGCTGGGGGTTCGCTGGCAGCGTGCGGCACCGAGCCGGTGGCTCAGCCGACGCCCGGAGCGACCGGCACCGGCGGCCAGACCGACGCGCCAGAGACCGTCGACAAGTCCGACGAAGAGAAGGTCCTGACGTTCGACAACTGGCCGCTCTACATCGACGTCGACGAGGACGACCAGAATGTCCGGCCCACGCTCGAAGCGTTCCAGGAGCAGACCGGAATCCAGGTCAACTACGTCGAGGCGATCAACGACAACGACGAGTACTTCGCCAAGATCTCTCCCCAGCTCCAGAACGGTCAGCCGATCGCCGCCGACCTGTTCGTCGTCACCGACTTCATGGTGGCGCGGCTGATCCGGCTCGGGTGGCTGCAGGAGCTCAACCACGACAACCTGCCGACCGTCATGGAGCAGATCGACCCTGCGCTGCGCGACCCGGGCTTCGACCCGGGACGCAGCTTCTCGGTGCCGTGGCAATCCGGCCTGACCGGCATCGTGTACAACAAGGCGGCCGTCCCCGGGGGCGTCACGTCCCTTGAGCAACTGCTCACCGACGAGTCGCTGCGCGGGCGGGTGACCCTGCTCGCGGGCATGCATGAGTCGCTGCCGTTGCTGGCCGCCGCGCAGGGCAGCTCACTCGAGGAGCTCAGCGAGGACTCCGTCGAGGCCGCGCTCGAGGCCGTCGAGCAGGCGGTGGCGTCCGGTCAGATCAGGCGCTTCACCGGCAACGACTACACCGCCGACCTGGCCAGCGGCGACGCGGTCGCCTGCCTGGGCTGGTCCGGCGATGCCATCCAGCTGCAGTGGGACGACGAGAACATCGAGTTCGTGATTCCCGACGAGGGCGGCGAGCTGTGGTCGGACAACATGGTAGTGCCGGTGGGCGCGACTCATAAGACGAACGCCGAGCGGCTGATGGACTACTACTACGACCCCCACGTCGCGGCCGAGCTCGCGGCCTGGGTGAATTACATTTGCCCGGTCCCGGCCGCGAAGGAAGCCATGGCCGAGATCGACGAGGAACTGGTGGAGGAGCCACTGATCTTCCCGAGCGCCGAGGACCTGGCCAACACCGGCATCACGCGTGACATCACCGACGAGGAGGAGCGGCGCTGGACGGAGCGCTGGACCACAG
>JASLBX010000295.1 GCA_030146385.1 Jiangellaceae bacterium
CTCACTCAGTTAGACTCGACAGCCATGCTGGAAACCAGGCGCGAGCGTTCGTCCAGAGCCGCTCCGATGAGTCCCGAGGAACGGCGGGCGGCGATCATCGCGGCTACCGTCCCGCTCGTCAGGGAGCACGGATTCGAAGTCAGCACTCGCCAGATCGCCGAGGCCGCCGGCATCGCCGAGGGCACGATCTTCCGGGTGTTCGATACCAAGGACGAACTCCTGCAAGAAGCGGTGCGCGCCGCCCTCGACCCCACCGAGACCGAGCGTCAAATCCGCTCGATCGACCCTGACCTGCCACTTGAACAGCGGATCGAGGCCGCGGCAACGCTGCTCCAGCAACAGATGGCCCGCAGCGTCCGGCTCGTAGCGGCCGTAGGCATGGCACGCATTCCGCAGGAGGCCCACGCTGACCGGCATGCCCGTCATGCCGAGTACATCACCCTCCTGAGCCACCTGTTCGAGCCGGACCGTGCCGCGCTGTCGTGCGACCCACTCGACGCGGCGAGGTTCTTCCAGGTCCTTGCCCTCGGCGGTTCCCACCCGCACCTCGCCGGCGGCCGCATCCTGACGCCGCCCGAGATCACCTCTCTCCTCCTCGACGGGATTCGCCGCCGATGACCACCGAACAACCGGAGCCCTACCTGTGCTGATCGACCTGCTCCGTACCTACCTGCGTCCCTACCGGCACTGGCTCGCCGCCGTCGTCGTCCTGCAGTTGACCGGGACACTCGCCGTCCTCTACTTGCCGAGCCTCAACGCCGACATCATCGACAACGGGATCGTCCGCGGCGACACCGGCTACATCGTGTCGACCGGCGGGTGGATGATTCTTGTCACGCTCGCTCAGGGTGCCAGTATCGTGGGCGGCGTCTACTGCGGAGCCCGCGCCGCGATGTCCTTCGGCCGGGACGTCCGGGCGGGGATCTTCGAGCAAGTCGGCACCTTCTCTACCCGCGAGGTGGCCCAGTTCGGCGCGCCGTCCCTGATCACCCGGAACACCAACGACGTCCAGCAGGTGCAGATGCTCGTCGTGGTCACGACGACGATGCTGGTGATGGCGCCGATCATGGGCATCGGCGGCATCGTCATGGCGCTCCGTCAGGACGTCGGCCTGTCCTGGCTGATGCTCGTGTCCGTCCCGGCGCTCCTGCTCGGCATGCTGCTGATCGTCCGGGAAATGATCCCGGCTTTCCGCGCCATGCAGAGCCGCATCGACAGCGTCAACAGCGTGCTGCGGGAGCAGATCACCGGCATCCGCGTCGTGCGGGCGTTCGTCCGCGAGCCGCACGAGACCCGCAGGTTCGCCGACGCCAACGCCGCACTGACCGAGACCGCCCTGCGCGTCGGCCGGCTGATGGCGCTGATCTTCCCGTTCATCCTGATCGTGCTCAACGCATCCAGCGCCGCCGTGCTGTGGTTCGGCGGCCTTCGAGTCGACGCCGGCGAGATGCAGATCGGCGCGCTGACGGCGTTCCTCACCTATCTGATGCACATCCTCATGGCCGTGATGATGGCGACATTCATGCTGGTGATGGTGCCGCGCGCCGCCGTCTCCGCCGAACGGATCGGTGAGGTCTTGGCGACCCGGACGTCCGTCGTCCCGCCGGCCGACCCGGTCACCGCACTGCCCGCTCCGGGCACCGTGGAGTTGCGCGCAGCGGGCTTCGCCTATCCAGGCGCCGAGGCTCCAGTGCTCCGAGACATCACGTTCACCACCGGACCCGGCCAGCGGACGGCCATCATTGGCAGCACCGGGTCGGGCAAGACCACGCTGCTTAACCTCATCCCCCGGCTGATGGACGTCACGTCCGGCAACGTTCTCGTCGGCGGCGTCGACGTGCGCGACCTGGAACCCGATGTCCTGCAGGCCCAGATCGGGCTCGTCCCGCAGAAGGCGTTCCTCTTCTCCGGGACCATTGCCAGCAACCTGCGCTACGGCGACCCGGACGCCACCGACCAGCACTTGTGGGCGGCACTCGAAATCGCCCAGGCGCGCGAGTTCGTCGAGGCGCTGCCCGACGGCCTGGACGCTCCCGTGGCCCAGGGCGGCACCAACCTTTCGGGCGGCCAGCGGCAGCGGCTCGCGATCGCCCGCGCGCTTGTCAAACGTCCGGCCGTCTACCTGTTCGACGACTCGTTCTCGGCGCTCGACGTCGGGACGGACGCCCGCCTGCGCGCAGCCCTACGTCCGTGGACGGCCGACTCCGCAGTGCTGATCGTGGCCCAGAGAGTGGCGACGATCATCGATGCCGACCAGATCATCGTCCTGGACAACGGCGCCGTCGTCGGGATCGGCCGGCACGAAGAACTGGTCGAGACGTGTCCGACCTACGCCCAGATCGTCACTTCGCAGCTCGCCGCCGAGGAGGCCGCCTGATGAGTGCTCACCAGCCTCCCGCCCACGCGCCGGCGCGGCCCACTGCGGGTCCACGTCCCGGCGGCGGGCCGTTCGGCGGCATGGTCGGACCGCCGCAGAAGCCGCTCAACTTCGTTGCGTCCGCGCGGCGGCTGCTCGGCCGGCTGCGGCCTGAACGCACCGGCGTCTTCTCCGTCGTCGGCCTGACCGTCGTCAGCATCGTCCTCAATGTCCTCGGCCCGCGGATCCTCGGGTACGCGACCGACCTGATCTTCTCCGGGGCGATGGGGCACCAGTTGCCGGCCGGGCTCAGCAAGGACGAGGCCATTGCACGGCTGCGCGCCGACGGGCAGGACCAGCTCGCCGACATGTTGGCCGGCATGGATGTCGTGCCTGGCCAGGGCATCGACTTCACGGCGTTGCGCTGGGTCTTGGTCGGCGTGCTCGCGCTCTACCTCGGAGCAGCACTCTTCACCTGGGTGCAGGGCTACCTGCTCGCCGGAATCGTCCAGCGCAGCATGTACCGGCTGCGCGCGGACGTCGAGGACAAGCTGCACCGGTTGCCGCTGCGCTACTTCGACCGCACGCAGCGCGGCGACGTGCTGAGCCGGGTGACCAACGACATCGACAACGTCGGTCAGAGCCTCCAGCAGACGCTCAGCCAGTTGCTCACGTCGCTGCTGACCATCGTCGGTGTCCTAGCCATGATGGTGATCATCTCTCCGGTGCTCGCAATCGTCGCACTCGTTACGGTGCCGCTGTCGATCGCCGTGACGACCGTGATCGCGAAGCGGTCGCAACCCCACTTCGTCGCGCAGTGGGCCCGCACCGGAACCTTGAACGCGCGGGTCGAGGAGACGTACACCGGTCACGAGATCGTTCGCGTGTTCGGCCGGCAGGACGAGACGCAGGCGGCGTTCGACCGCGAGAACGAGGAACTGTACGAGTCGAGCTTCCGGGCGCAGTTCATATCCGGTCTGATCCGGCCGGCGATGATGTTCCTCGGCAGCGTCAACTACGTGGCCGTAGCTGTGATCGGTGGCCTTCGGGTCGCGTCGGGCTCGATGAGCCTTGGCGAGGTGCAGGCGTTCATCCAGTACACCCAGCAGTTCACTCAGCCGCTGACCCAGCTTGCCGCAATGGCGAACCTCGTCCAGTCGGGCGTCGCGTCGGCCGAACGGGTCTTCGAGTTGCTCGACGAGCCGGAAGAACCGGTGATCATGTCGGTTCAGCAAGGTATGTCCCGGCTAAACCGACATGATCATGCGGGTATGAGGGGGCGTGTCAGCTTCGAGAACGTCTCGTTCCGGTACGAGCCGGACGCGCGCCTGATCGACGACCTGTCCCTGACCGTCGAGCCGGGCCAGACGGTCGCCATCGTCGGGCCAACGGGCGCCGGCAAGACGACGCTGGTCAATCTGATCATGCGTTTCTACGAACTGGCCGCTGGACGCATCACGCTCGACGGGCGCGACATCGCGACCATGCCGCGGCATGAGCTGCGGGCCGGCATCGGCATGGTCCTGCAGGACACCTGGCTGTTCGGCGGGACGATCCGCGACAACATCGCCTACGGCGACCTGACCGCGACCGAGGAGCAGTTCCGTGCCGCGGCGGCCGCCGCCCACGTGGATGCGTACGTCCGTTCCCTGCCAGACGGCTACGACACCGTCATCAACGAGGAAGCGGACAACATCAGCGCCGGCGAGAAGCAGCTGATCACCATTGCTCGCGCGTTCCTGGCCGACCCGGCGCTACTCATCCTGGACGAGGCGACGAGCTCGGTCGACACCAGGACCGAGCTGCTCGTGCAGAAGGCGATGGCTGCGCTGCGCGGCGACCGGACCAGCTTCGTCATCGCGCACCGGCTCTCGACGATCAGGGACGCCGACCTGATCCTGGTGATGCGGAACGGTGCGATCGTGGAGCAAGGCACCCATGCCGAACTGTTGGCCCGCGGTGGTGCGTATTTCGAGCTGTACCAGAGCCAGTTCATCGGCCCGGCAGTCGAAAGCTAGCTATGCGCCCGCGGCGATGAATGGCGTGGGATCATAGGCCCAGGCGACAGAGTTAGAAGGAGTTTGGCCTGCAGGACATTGTGGCGGCATTCGGTGCCCTGTGGGCGATTACAGCCCTCGGCTACCTGATCGGCCGGTACCGCCTGCTCGGACCCGGGTCCGAGGTGGTGCTGACCCGGCTGGTCTTTTTCGTAGCCGCGCCGGCACTGCTGTTTGCCACCATCTCCACCACTCCCGTCACCGGAATTTTCACGGCGGCGTTCGTCCCGTTCATTGCGAGCACCGTGCTGGTGACGCTCGCGACGGTCGCCATCGCCCGGTGGCGGTGGCGGCTCGGACGTGGCGCAGGCACCGTGGCGACGCTGTGCGCGTCCTACGTCAACGCCGGCTATCTGGGCATCCCGATCGCGGCATTCGTGCTCGGCGACGTGGCATACGCGGTGCCGGTGATCTTGTTCCAAACGCTCCTGTTCGCTCCCCTGGCCCTGTCGGTGCTCGACGCCCGGCCGGGGATCAAGGGCCGGCTCACCCTGCCGCTGCGCAACCCGATCATTCCGGCATCCTTGGTCGGGCTGGCCATCACTGCGTCCGGCATGTTCGTCCCGGCCGCGATGCTGCGGCCCGTTGAACTGGTCGGCGGCACCGCCGTCCCACTGGCGTTGATAGCGCTGGGGTTTTCGCTCAGTGGCACCCGGCCGCTGCACAATGGGCCCGACGCCGAGCCTCGCTACTCGGTGGTGGCGATCAAGGTCGTCGCCCAGCCGGCGCTCGCGTACCTGATCGGACTCCTCCTCGGACTGGACGGAGTACTGCTGCTGGCCGCCGTGGTGATGTCCGGCCTGCCCACCGCGCAGAACATATTCGTCTTCGCGACCCGTTTCCGGCAGGCAACTGCTCTCGCCAGGGACGCAGTGGTGCTCTCAACGCTCGTCGGCGCGGTCACACTGGTGATCGCCGCCGTACTGCTGCGCTAGCCGAAGGATGCGCTACGGCAAACTGAGGTC
>JASLBX010000304.1 GCA_030146385.1 Jiangellaceae bacterium
CCGGTGGACGAGGGCGCGGAGTCCCTGCTCAACCGCCGTCCGGAGGCCGTCGAGTTGGCCCGCGACGTCGGACTCGGCGACGACATCGTCCACCCTGCCGGCGTCGGAGCGGATTTGTGGTCTGGCGGGCGCATCCGGCCGCTTCCGCCGGGCACCGTCATGGGTGTGCCGGCCCGCCCCGAGGACCTCGCCGGAATGCTCGATGAGGCCGAGCTGGCCCGAATCGAGGACGACCGGACGATGCCAGGGTTGCCATTACACGACGACGTCGCGATCGGCCGGCTGGTCGCAGAGCGGATGGGGCCGGCAGTGGCCGAGCGGCTCGTCGAACCTCTGCTCGGCGGCGTCTACGCCGGGCAGGCCGGCGAACTTTCGCTGCGGGCAACGGTCCCGGCGCTCGCGGCAGCCGTCGAGAAGGAGGCGTCCTTGCTCGACGCCGTCGCGGCTGTGCAGCAGCAAGCGCCCACCTCGCCGGACACTCCCGTCTTCGCGGGAATCCGCGGGGGAGTGGGACGGCTACCAGAAGCAGTGGCGGCCGCCTCAGGGGCAACGATCCGAACCCGGACGACCGCCCGGGCCCTCACGCCGGCGCCTGCCGAGGCTGCATCCAGGTGGCGGCTCGAGACCGGGCCCGCGCCATTTCCGGAGTACATGACCGCCGACGCGGTGGTGCTGGCGGTTCCTCCGGCTCCGGCCGCGAGGCTGCTCGGAACCGTCGCCCCGGATGCGGCCAGCGAACTGCGCCGGGTCGAACAGGCGAGCGTGGCCATCGTGACGTTGGCAATGCCACGCTCGGCCTTCCCGCAGGTCCCGGAGTCGTCGGGCTTCCTCGTCCCGCCGGTGGAGGCGCGGACGATCAAGGCGGTGACGTTCTCGTCGGTCAAGTGGCCGTGGCTCGGCGAACTGGCCGGGGACCTCGTCGTGCTGCGCGCGTCCGTGGGGCGGCACCGGCAGGTCGCCGAACTCCAGCGTCCCGATGACGAGTTGGTCGACCTTGTGCGGGCCGACCTTGCCGATGCGCTCGGCGTGGCCGGACGGCCGGTCGCGTCCCGGGTCACCCGCTGGGGCGGCGCCCTGCCCCAGTACGCGGTGGGGCATGTCGAGCGGATCGACCGGGTGCGGGCCGTGGTCGCGAACGTGCCCGGACTGGCGGTCTGCGGAGCCGCGTACGAGGGAGTCGGAATTGCCGCGTGTGTCGCTCTGGCCCGGCGGACGGCACAGGAGGTACTCACCGGCCTCCGCATCCTGGCGCAGTGAGCGTAAATCCCACCGAATGCGGTGTCGCGCCGACGAGTCATTAGCATCGAGGTGTGACCGAGAATCCCGCGAAGCCGAAGGCGCGCGAACTCAACCAGGTGATCCGCTACACCATGTGGCCGGTCTTCCGGCTCCGCACACCGCTGGCCGACGCCGACCGCTCGCCGCTCGCCGCCGAGGCAACCAGCCTCTTCGACGAGTTGGCGGGCAAGGATCTCACCGTGCGCGGCACCTACGACGTGGCCGGGCTGCGCGCCGACGCGGACCTGATGATCTGGTGGCACGCGCCCGACATCGCCGACCTGCAAGAGGCGTACCACCGTTTCCTGCGCACCGGTCTGGGCCAGCGGCTCGAACCCGTCTGGTCGCAGGCGGCGCTGCACCGTCCGGCGGAGTTCAACAAGGGTCACATCCCCGCGTTCCTCGCCGACGAGAACCCGAGGGCATACGTCTGCGTCTACCCCTTCGTGCGGTCGTACGAGTGGTACCTGCTGCCGGAGGAGGAGCGGCGGGCGATGCTCGTCGAGCACGGCCGGATGGCCCGCGGCTACCCAGATGTGCGGGCCAACACGGTGTCGTCGTTCGCCCTTGGCGACTACGAATGGATGCTCGCGTTCGAGGCGGACGAACTGCACCGCATCGTCGACCTCATGCGCCACCTGCGCGGCTCGGAAGCCCGGCGGCACGTCCGCGAGGAGCTGCCGTTCTACACAGGACGACGCGCGCCACTCGAGGAGATCATCTCGGCGCTGCCCTGAGGCTCCCGCCGCATCGGCACGTGTGGGATGCCGTCATCGAGGAACTCATCGCCCGTCACGACGAACCCGAACCGCGCGTAGAACTCGACCAGATTCGTTTGCGCGTCCAGCACACACGTCCGGTCGCCGACCCGGTCGATCGCTTCGAGCATGAGCCGGCCGGCCAGACCCGTCCCGCGCGTCCGAGAAGCCACGGCCACCCGGCCAATCCGGATCGCACCGTCCGGCTCCTCCAGCATCCGCAGGTAGGCCGCGATGCCGTCGGCGTCGGAGATCCACAGGTGATAGGCCCCCGGCTCGGCGTCCCGGCCGTCCAGCTCCGGGTAGGCGCACTCCTGCTCGACGACGAACACGTCGACCCGCAGCCGGAGGATCGCGTAGAGCGTCGCGAGATCAAGGTCGGCGAACCGGGCGGCGTTGACAGCCGGGGCCGTCACGCCGCGGCCTCGGCTCGGGACAGCGCGACGCCGTTGATGCAGTAGCGCAGGTCGGTCGGGGTGCCGTAGCCCTCGCCGGAGAACACGTGACCGAGGTGCGAGCCGCAGCGGGCGCACCGAACCTCGGTCCGCGCCATGCCGAGCGAACGGTCCTCGATGTACTCCACCCGGTCCTCGGCCAGCGGTGCGTAGAACGACGC
>JASLBX010000350.1 GCA_030146385.1 Jiangellaceae bacterium
TGGGGCTCGGGGTGGCCGGAAACGTCATGGAAGCAAGCTGGCAGCCGGCCGAATTCACCGCTCCGGCTGAGTTCAGCGACGTCCCGCTGGCAGCTCCCGTCATCGCGCCGGCTCTCGACGACGACATCGACCGCGAGGAGATCACCGTCGAGATCGACGGTCAGGATGTGCAGGGGCTGGTCTACACGCCGCAGCCGAGCGGACACCAACAGCACCCCGCTGTGCTGTTGATGCACGGCGCCGGCACCAAGGACCGCACCGATTTCGAGGAGCAGGCCACGTTCCTCGCCAAGTCCGGCATCGTCACTCTCGTGCTCGACAAGCGCATGTCTGGCTACTCCGCCTGGCACCGCGACTACCAGCAGATGGCCGACGACGTGGTGGCCGGTGCTGACGCTCTCCGTCAGCGTCCCGACGTCGATCCCTCACAGGTCGGGCTCTTCGGGGAGAGCGAGGGAACGTGGGTGGCGCCAGTGGCCGCCGCCAAGGATTCCGAGATCGCGTTCCTGATCATGGTGTCGGCACCCATCGTGGCGCCTGCCCAGCAGGCGACGTACGCGACGTTGATGGCGCTCGAGGGCCTGGACGTTCCGGAGCCGGTCAAGCGAGCCGTAGCCAAGGGCATCGGCACCGCGCTCAGCCTGCCGAACCTGCTGGAGTACGCCACGTTCGACGTGGCGCCCTGGCTCGAGCAGTTCGCCCAGCCGATTCTTATGATCTACGGAACTGAGGACCCGGCCCTGCCGATCATCGAGGGCGCGCAACTGGTCCGGGACGCGGCGCAGGGCGACGTGGTCGTCCGGTACTTCTCCGGAGCGCAACACGGGATCCGCATCGGGGATGTCGATGGGCCGTTCGCGCCGGGATATCTCGACACCCTCGCGACTTGGATCGCTGACCGGGACGCCATTGATCTGCCAAGCATCTCGGGCGCGCAGCCCGAGCAGACCCTGTCCGCGGAAGCGGCGCCGCGGCCGCGGTGGTATGCGACGGCGTACGCCCACCTTGTCGTGCTTGCGCTCGCTACGGCCGGATACCTCGCCGGTCCGGCGGCCAGCGCCGTCAGTCGGATCCGTCGGGGCCGCAGTTCCCCACGCCTGTCGCGTCCACTGCGCCGGCGGCTGCGGTGGCTTCGCGTCTTGGGCCTGGCTAGCCTCGGCGGGCTGGTGGCCTACTTCATCGGGCTGTCCCACCTGGCGCTGAACCATCTGACGAGCCCGCTGCTCACCTACGGGGTGTGGGCGCTGGTGTGGTTCGTCACCGCCGGAGCCGTGATGGCGGTGGTAAGCCTCTGGTACAACGACAGCTGGCGAAGGCCGGACGAGTATCAGTTGGCCGAGGCGGGGGTCGCCACCGCGGCCCGCCAGCTGAATCGAGTAGAGACGGTTGCGCTGACCGGGTCTGTCGGCGGCACGATCCTGCTCCTACTGATCGTCACCTACTGGGGCGTGTTCCTCGGCATCTGACCTCCACCCACGTTGATCATGCAAAAGTGGGGCGACACGCCGGCATGCCTAAGGACTGCCCCCATGCGTGCCATGCCGTCCGGCGTGTCGTCCCACTTTTGCATGATCAACGGAATTAGCCGTAGGTGTCGCGGGGGCCGCGGCCAGGTACTGTGCGCGGGCCTTTACGCCAGGTGGGCGAGTGCGGCCCGAGGACGGCCACCTTGGACACCACTCCGTCGCCGATCTCCTCGTTCAGGCGCCGGACGAGTGTGGGAGCGAGCAGCCGCACCTGAGTCGCCCAGGCCGTCGAATCGGCACGCACGGTCAGGACGGTGTCGGCGTACCGCTCCGGACGGACGTGCGCGGCCACATCGGCGCCAACCACCTGGTCCCAGCGCGCGACGACACCATGGACGGCCATGTCTTCACCCCAGCCGTGCTCGCCGACCAGCCGTTCGACGGCCGCCTCCAGCACCTGTGGATCGCGGTCGTCGTCGGCCGGGCCGCTCCAACCGGAGCCTTGGCCGTACTGCTGGCCGCTGCCTCTGTCCCGGCGAGCACCAGAGCCGGTACGCCCACCGGGGCGGCGTCGCTGAGTCGACTTGGCGCGCGCCACAAGGGACCGGGCGAGATCGACTCCGTCGGGATCCCAGTCAGGGACATCCGCGCTCACCTCAGGTGGCGGCTCACTGCTCGGCGTTTCCGGTTCGGTCATCGCACCCTCCGGAGCTCGCCGGCCATCACGTCGACTCTTGCACCAGATAGTGACTCGGGGACGTCTTCCGCCACCGCGGCCGTGACGAGAACCTGTTCCGCGGTGCTGACCAGCTCGGCCAGCCGGGTCCGCCGCTGGGTGTCCAGCTCGGAGAACACGTCGTCCAGGAGCAGCACCGGGTCGTCACCGCCGGCCCGCAGAAGTTCGTACGACGCGAGCCGGAGCGCCAGCGCGAATGACCACGACTCGCCCTGGCTGGCATACCCCTTCGCCGGCAGCGGGCCGAGGCTCAGCACGAGGTCATCACGGTGCGGTCCGACGAGCGAAATGCCGCGGTCGAGCTCGTCACGGCGGAGGCGCCCGGTGGTGTCGAGTAGAGCGGCCGACAGCAGTTCGCGGTCGGGGGCCGGCTCGACGTCCGGTCCGAGCGAGCATTTGTAGTCGAGCCGGG
>JASLBX010000352.1 GCA_030146385.1 Jiangellaceae bacterium
CGAGAGCAGGCCGGCCAGCAGGGCGCGGTGGATCCGCTCGCCGTCGGCCGGCACCGAGTTCAGCGTCACACCAAGCTGCTTTGCCGCCTGACGCAGCTGGAGGTAAAGATCCTGCCACTCCCGGACGCGCAGGTAGTTCAGGAACTCCGCGCGGCACAGTTTGCGGAACTGACTGCCGGACAGCGCCTTCTGCTGCTCACGCAGGTACTGCCACAGGTTGAGGAAGGCGAGAAAGTCGGACGTCTCGTCAGCGAACCGGGCGTGGTGCTGGCGAGCCGCCTGCTCCTGATCGGCCGGCCTCTCACGCGGATCCTGCATCGACAGGGCTGCGGTGATGATCAGCACCTCGCGGACGCAGCCGTTGCTGTCGGCCTCGAGAATCATCCGTCCGAGCCGTGGGTCGATGGGCAGCTGGGCGAGCCGCCGTCCGACCGGGGTCAGCCGCTTGCTGGGGTCGTCCCGCTTGGGGTCGAGCGCGCCGAGCTCGTGCAGCAGGTTGATCCCGTCGGTGACCTGTCGCCGGTCGGGCGGCTCGACGAATGGGAAGTCCGCCAGCTCGCCGAGGCCCAGCGCGGTCATCTGCAGGATGACCGACGCCAGGTTCGTCCGCAGGATCTCGGGCTCGGTGAACTCCGGCCGGGTTTCGAAGTCGTCCTCGGAGTACAGCCGGATGCACACGCCGTCGGAAGTCCGTCCGCACCGCCCGGCCCGCTGGTTGGCCGACGCCTGCGAGATCGGCTCGATCGGCAGGCGCTGCACCTTCAGCCGCTGGCTGTACCGGGAGATCCGGGCCAGCCCCGCGTCGACCACGTACTTGACACCGGGAACGGTCAGTGACGTCTCGGCGACGTTTGTGGCAAGGACTACACGGCGTCCCTGATGCCGCTGGAACACCCGGTGCTGCTCTCCTGCGGACAGCCGGGCGTACAGCGGCAGGACTTCCGTGGCTTGCCTCTCGCCCTGGAACCGCCTTCGGAGCGCGTCGGCGGTATCGCGGATCTCCCGCTCTCCGCTGAGGAAGATGAGGATGTCACCCCGGCCGTCCGCCCGCAGCTCGTCGACCGCGTCCACGATCGCCTGGGTCTGGTCGCGGTCGTCATCGATCGCGAACGGGCGGTACCGCACCTCGACGGGGTACGTCCGTCCCGACACCTCCACGATCGGCGCATTGCCGAAGTGGCGCGAGAACCGCTCGGGGTCGATCGTCGCCGACGTGATGATCACCTTGAGGTCGGGACGGCGCGGCAGAAGCTGCCTGAGGTAGCCGAGGATGAAGTCGATGTTGAGGCTTCGCTCGTGCGCCTCGTCGATGATCAATGTGTCGTACTGCCGGAGCGCCTTGTCACCTGCCAACTCGGCGAGCAGGATGCCGTCGGTCATCAGCTTGACCAGCGTGTCGTCACGCACCTGATCGGTGAACCGCATCTTGTACCCTACAGCCGTCCCCGGTGGGACGCCCAGCTCCTCGGCGATGCGGTCGGCCACCGTCCGAGCGGCGATCCGGCGCGGTTGGGTGTGGCCGATCGTCCCCCGGACGCCGCGACCGAGCTCGAGGCAGATCTTCGGCAGCTGGGTCGTCTTTCCTGATCCGGTCTCCCCCGCCACGATCACGACCTGGTGATCGCGGATTGCTGCGGCGATCTCTTCCTTGCGCTGGCTGACCGGCAGCTCATCGGGATAGCGCGGAACGGGGACGTTCGCCCGGCGCCGCGCGACCAACTCCTCCGCTGTTGCTATGCCGGCTTCGATGTCGGCCAGTGCGGCCGCCTGCTTCCCGCGGTCGGGAATCTTGCGCAGACCGTCGAGCCGCCGGGCGAACCGCCGCTCGTCCCGCAGGGTCAGCTGGGCCACGCGCCCGCGGAGGTCGGCGAGCGCCGGTTTCACGGGCGTGTTCATACAGGACATAAGAGTACGGTCGGCGCGGGAGAATGTGCCGCCGAATTATCGGTCGTTGCCTATGGCGCGACGTCGACCCGGCTGCTCTCACGGATGTGCGCGCGGGCCGAGTACGCGACGGCAGCGATCCAGGCCAGTGCCGCGATGACGAGGACGAGCGGGGCCAGTGCGGCAGGCGAGCCGACGGCCTCGCTGTACAGCAGATTGCGCAGATTGACTACGATGATCAGCCCACCGATGAGCGAACCGAGCATGCGGCCCGGCACGTGCTTGGTCAGCCACGCTGCCACCGGAGCGGCGACCATTCCACCGGCGAGCATCACCAACACCCAGTGCAGGTTCACACCACCGAGGCCCAGGCCGACGATGAAGCCCGCGCTGCCGGCCGTCACGACGGCGAACTCCGCTGCGCTGATCGATCCGACGACCATGCGCGGTGTGAGCCGGCCCGTGGCCAGCAGGGATGTCGTCCCGATCGGTCCCCATCCGCCGCCGCCTGTTGAGTTCATGAACCCGCCGACGAGACCGAGAGGGGTGAGGACGCTCGTACGGATCCGGTGGTCGCGCCGGCGGCGTGGCACACCCCACAGCGTGAATCTGACCAGGATGTAAGCGCCGAGTGCCAGCAGGATCACGGCCATGAAGGGGCGGGCGACCTCGGTCGACAGCCAGGACAGGAACAGTGCGCCCGCGAACGCGCCCACCGCGCCCGGCAACGCGATGCGGCGGACGACGTCCCAGTCGACGTTGCCGAACCGCCAGTGGGCGTAGCCGGATACGAGCTGAGAGCCGACCTGGGAAAGGTTGACCGTGGCCGAGGCAAGCGCGGGCGCAGTGCCCACCGCGAGCAGGGCTGACGTCGACGTGACGCCGTATCCCATGCCAAGGCTGCTGTTGATCAGCTGTGCCCCGAACCCCACCAGCCCCAGGACGATGAGCGCGTGCATCCGCGTAGACCTCCTTTCCTACTTGATAAGTAGGAATAGTAGGTAGTGGTGGCCGATGAATGCGAGGGTGCGTCCGCATGCTGGTCAGTGAGCTTCCGCCGTGTAGCTGAGGAAGCGGTACCGCAGGCCGGCCGTGGACGTCTGCCACTCGCCGGCCGAATAGAGCATCCAGCCGGCCAGGTCGGGGGCGTGGGTGTCGCCGGCCACGTCTAGGTCGATCTCGGTGATCTGGGCGACGCTGGCGTGGGGCATCGCGGCCGTGTAGACCTGTGCGCCGCCAATCACCCAGGCAGGCTCGGACTCCACGAGTTCCAGCGCCGCGTCCAGCGATGCCACGACCTCGGCGCCGTGGGTGGCCCACGCGAGTTGGCGCGAGAGGACGACGTTGCGGCGACCGGGCAGCGGCCTGAACTGTGGCGGCAGCGACTCCCAGGTACGCCGCCCCATGATCACTGGACGGCCAGTGGTGATTGCTCGGAAGTGTGCCAGGTCTTCCGGCAAGCGCCACGGGAGTTGCCCGTCCCGTCCGATCACCCCGGCCGTGGACTGAGCCCAGATCAGGCCGAGGCTCATACGGCGATCGGCGCCTTGATCGCGGGGTGGTGCTGGTAGCCGATGACCTCGACGTCCTCGAAGCGGTAGTCGAAGATCGAGTCGCGCTCGGCGAGCTTCAGCTGCGGGAACAGGTACGGCTCGCGCGAGAGTTGCTCCTCGACCTGCTCGACATGGTTGTCGTAGATGTGGCAGTCGCCGCCCGTCCAGATGAACTCGCCCGGCCGGTAGCCCGTCTGCGCGGCAACCATGTGCGTGAGCAGCGAGTAGCTCGCGATGTTGAACGGCACGCCGAGGAACAGGTCGGCGCTGCGCTGATAAAGCTGGCAGCTGAGGGCACCGTTGGCGACGTAGAACTGGAAGAACGCATGGCACGGCGGCAGGGCCATCCGGTCCAGTTCCGCGACGTTCCACGCCGAGACGATGATCCGCCGCGAATCGGGATCCCGCCGGAGGGTGTCTATGACACGGGAGATCTGGTCGATGTGCTCGCCGGACGGAGTGGGCCACGAGCGCCACTGAACTCCGTAGACCGGACCCAGCTCGCCGTTCTCGTCCGCCCACTCGTCCCAGATCCGCACGCCGTGCTCTTGCAGGTACCGGACGTTCGAGTCGCCGCGCAGGAACCACAGCAGTTCGTGGACGATCGGCTTCAGATGCACCTTCTTGGTCGTCACGAGCGGGAACCCGTCGGCCACGTTGTACCGCATCTGGTGGCCGAACACGCTCCGCGTGCCGGTGCCGGTGCGGTCGGACTTCTTGGCGCCGTGGACCAGCACGTGCCGGAGCAGATCCTCGTACGCGGTATTGATGCTCCCCACTCGGCCAGCCTAATCCCGACGCAGTGCGGACGAAGTCCGCCGCACCGTCCTACCCATGATCGAGGCGTTCGCTACCGTGTCGGGGTGTTGCGCGCCTCCGTTGTTGCCTGTGCTGTTCTCGCAGTGGCTGGTTGCTCCGTCGACGGCGAGGCCGCCGACGTCCGGACGCCTCCGCAAATGACGTCCGCGCCCCCAACCGCACCGGCCACGACGACCACGCCGCCCTCTGGGTGTGAGGACGAGCCCTGCTACGGAGCCGTCGAGTCATTCGGGACGTTGAGCTCGGACGTCGTCATTGAGGTGAGCGGAATGGCCGCGAGCCACCGCGACCCCGGGCTGTACTACGTCATCGGTGATGAGCAGGGCACGTCCGAAGTGGCGGTCGTGGAGGAGGATGGCACGCTGGTCGGACTGATCGAGATCGACGGACTGTCCGCGCGCAACGCCGAAGACCTGGCCGTCGGACCGTGTGGGCCGGCCGACGACACGTCTTGCCTGTACATCGGCGACATCGGGAACCACGTCGGCCTGGATGATCTCTTCGTCTACCGGGTGCCCGAACCAGCCCTTGAGGAGCTGCCGGCGGAGGCCACTGCGGACGCACTGCGCTACACCTACCCCGGAGAGCCGACCGACGCTGAGGCGTTGCTCGTAGACGGCGAGGGCCGGCCGATCATCATCAGCAAGGCCTGGTTCGATGAATCGACCAGTGAGACCGGTCCGACG
>JASLBX010000390.1 GCA_030146385.1 Jiangellaceae bacterium
GCTACTGCACGCCGGGCATGATCATGACGGCGGTGGATCTGCTGTCGAACAACCCGTCCCCGAGCGACGAAGAGATCCGCGAGGGGTTGGAGGGCAACCTCTGCCGGTGTACGGGCTACGAGAACATCGTGCGGGCTGTCCGTCAGGCGGCCACTGCGCAGGCCGGCAGCGAGCAGTCCGAGCCCGCCGGTTCCCGCGAGGAGGTGCCGGCATGACCGCAGTCGAAGAGCGTCCGGCGAGGGAGGTCGGGTCCGCCCGCAAGCGGAGCGAGGACGCTCACCTGATCACCGGGCGCACGCAGTGGACCGACAACGTCGTCCTGCCCGGCATGCTCCACATCAGTGTGCTGCGCAGCCCGGTTGCGCACGGGCGGATCAACAGCGTCGACGTGTCCGGTGCTCGCGGACTGCCCGGTGTGGTCGCAGCGCTCAGCGGAGCGGATCTGGCCGACAACTGGAGCTCGCTGCCCACCGCCTGGACGGTGTCCGAGGACCTGAAGACACCGCCGCACCTGCCGCTCGCGACCGACAAAGTCCGGTTCGTAGGCGACGGGCTGGCCGTGGTCGCAGCTACCAGCCGCGAGGCCGCGGTGGATGCGCTGGAGGCGATCGAGTTCGACATCGAACCTCTGCGGCCGGTGATGGACATGACGGCCGCGGTGGCGGACGGTTCGCCGCTCGTGCACGACGACGTCCCCAACAACCGGTGCTATACGTACACCGAGCACCACGGCGACTACGCCTCGACGCGGGAGCGGGCCGAGGTCGTCGTGACCCGCCGGTTCATCAACCAGCGGCTTATCCCGAGCGCCATGGAGCCGCGCTCGGTGGTGGTCCAGCCGACCGGTGCCGACGAATACACCATGTGGTCGTCCACCCAGGTGCCGCACTTCGTGCAGATCTTCATGTCTCTGGTGACAGGCATCCCGCAGCAGAACCTCCGGGTGATCGCGCCGGACGTCGGCGGCGGTTTTGGGTCCAAGCTGGAGGTCTACGCCGAGGAGGCGATCACGCTAGTGCTCGCCAAGCGCCTCGGCGTCCCGGTCAAGTGGACCGAGACCCGCAGCGAGGCCTGCCAGGCCACGATCCACGGCCGCGACCTGATCCAGGACGCCGAGATCACCGCGACCCGCGAGGGGACGGTGCTCGGGCTCAAGGTCGATCTGACCGCTGACATGGGGGCGTACCTGCAACTGCTTACCCCGTCGATCCCGTTGCTCGGCCGGTACATGTACCCGGGCATCTACAAGTTCGAGGCGCACGATTTCAGCTGCACGGGAATCTTCACCAACAAGACGCCCACGGACGCCTATCGCGGCGCGGGCCGTCCCGAGGCCACCTTCGTGATCGAGCGGATGATGGACGAGCTCGCCGTGGAGCTCGGAATGGATCAGCTCGAAGTACGGCGGAAGAACTGGATCAAGCACGACGAGTTCCCGTACACGACGGTCGCCGGGTTGGAGTACGACTCCGGCAACTACGAGGCGGCCACCGATCGGGCGATGGAGCTGTTCGGCTACGACGAGTTGCGCCGTGAGCAGGCCGAGCGCCGTGAGCGCGGTGACACCGCTCAGCTCGGCCTCGGCATCTCGACGTACACCGAGATGTGCGGGCTCGCGCCGTCCCGGTGGCTCGGGCAGGTCGGGTACGTGGCAGGCGGCTGGGAGGCGGCGACCGTTCGGGTACTGCCGCTTGGCAAGGTGGAGGTCATTACCGGCACGTCACCGCACGGCCAGGCGCACGAGACGACGTTCGCGCAGATCGCCGCGGACGCGCTCGGGGTGCCGTTCGAGGACATCGTGGTGGTACACGGCGACACACGGACGGCCCCGATCGGGCTGGACACGTACGGCTCGAGGTCGCTTGCCGTAGGTGGCATCGCCATCGTCGAGGCCAGCCGCAAGGTCGTGGAGAAGGCCAGAACGCTGGCGGCGCACGTACTCGAGTGCGACGTATCGGACGTCGAGTTCAGCGACGGCAAGTTCAGCGTCCGGGGCTCACCCGATGCCGCCAAGACGATCCAGGAGCTTGCGTTCGCCTCGTTCACCGCGCACAGCCTGCCGGGCGGGGAGTCGCCCGTCCTGAGCGGCGAGTCGATCGTCGACCCGGAGGTGTTCTCGTATCCCCACGGGACGCACCTCGCCCTGGTGGAGGTAGACACCGAGACCGGCGCCGTGAACCTGGCGAAGTACGTGGCGGTCGACGACGTCGGAAAGGTGATCAACCCGATGGTCGTCGAGGGGCAGGTCCACGGCGGCGTCGTGCAGGGCATCGCGCAGGCCCTGTTCGAGGAGGCCGTCTACGACGACGAAGGCAATCTGGTTACCGGCACGTTCGTCGACTATCTGGTCCCGAGCGCGGCCGACGTCCCGTCGATCACCACCGACCGCACGGAGACTCCGGCCACAACGAACCCGCTCGGCGTGAAGGGAGTCGGCGAGGCCGGCACGATCGCGTCCACTCCGGCCGTCGTCAACGCCGTCGTCGACGCGTTGCGGCCGTACGGCGTCAACGACGTCCAGATGCCCTGCTCGCCACGGCGGGTCTGGGAGGCGCTCAACCAGGCACGGGGAGGTGCGCAGTGATACCCGCACAGTTCGAGTACGTCCGGGCCGGGTCGGTCGACGAGGCGGTCTCGGCACTGAATGAGGACGCCAAGGTGCTGGCCGGCGGCCAGAGCCTGATTCCGCTGATGCGGCTGCGGCTCGCCTTCCCGGAGGTCGTGGTGGACGTGTCCCGGGTCGACGAGATGCGCGGAATCCGCGAGGAGGGTGACCGGCTCGTCTTCGGTGCCGCGACGACGCACGACGAGGTGCTGCGCGATCAACTCGTCCGGATGCACTGCCCGGTGATCGCCGAGGTGACGGCCACGGTGGCCGACCCGGCGGTACGGCATCGCGGCACGTTCGGCGGCTCGATCGCGCATGCCGACCCGGCGGGCGACCTGCCGGCGCTGGCGCTTGCGCTCGACGCGACGATGACGATCGCCGGCGCTGGCGGACGGCGCGAGGTGCCCGCCGCGGAGTTCTTCGTCGACTACCTGCAGACTGCTGTGGCGCCGGACGAGGTACTCGTGTCGGTTTCGGTGCCGAAGCTCGGGGACGGCTGGGGTCACCGGTACGAGAAGTTCAACCGGTCGGCCCAGGCGTGGGCGGTGGTCGGCGCCGTGGCGGTCGTCCAGCGGTCGAACGGATCGATCGGGTCGGCCCGGATCGGGCTGGTCAACGTCGGGTCCACTCCCGTGCGAGCGGCGGCCGTCGAGGCCGCGCTGGCCGGTGCCGAAGCGTCCCCGGACGCGGTGGCGGCCGCGGCCGAGGCGGCAACGGATGGCCTCTCTCCGACGGCCGATATCCATGCTTCCGCCGAGTACCGTGCGCACCTGGCCCAGGTGCTGACCCGCCGCGCCGTCGCCGCGGCTACGGGGATGTGACCCGATGCGGCTAGAGCATGAGTTCACCGTGCCGGTCCCGGTCGAGCAGGCCTGGGACGTGTTGCTGGACGTCGAACGCGTCGCGCCGTGCATGCCGGGCGCGACGATCGAATCGGTCGACGGCGACAGCTTCACCGGCAAGGTCAAGGTCCGGGTGGGTCCGGTCACGGTCGCTTACAGCGGATCGGCGTCCTTCCTCGAGAAGGACGCCGCCGCCCGACGCGTCGTCGTACAGGCCAAGGGACGGGAGACCCGTGGGGCCGGCACGGCGGCCGCTACGGTGACGGCGGTGCTGAACGAGGTCGACGGCGGGACGAAAGTCAACGTCGAGACCGATCTGGCCATCACCGGGCGGCCCGCGCAGTTCGGCCGGGGAGTGATGGATGAGGTCGGCGCGAAGCTGCTCGGCCAGTTCGCCGACTGCTTGGCCGACCGGCTGGGAGCCGAAGAGGCGGCGCCGGCGGCCGAGGCCGCTGTTGTGGGCGAGACTGCGGCTCCGTCTGGTGCGGCGGAGACTGCCGATGCGGTGGAACCGGCGGGTGCGGGCGCAGACGCGGCGGCTGGCGAACCTTCCGGCGACTCGGCCGCAGCCGGCGGGCCGACGGCCACCGGCGCCCGCCCGACCGAGTCCCGGCCCACGTCCGACACCATCAACCTGATCGAGGTGGCGGGCGGGTCCATCGCCAAGCGCGTCGTACCGGTGGTCGCCGTGATAGCCGTGGCGGTCATCGTGTGGGCAGTGGTGCGCGGCCTGCGGAACTGACCGCGGGCGCGCAACACCACCTCGACTACCGCGGAGCGGGCGTCCCGGCGACTGCGGCAATCGGCTGCGGCGCCGGACTGCCCGAACCGTCTCGCCGGCCGGTCGCGTCGGGTAGCGCGATCGGGACACCGCTCGCGGCGGCCGCCAGCGCCGGCGCCGGGCCGGCCCAGGCGAGCAACAAGGTGTCCTCGCCCTTGAGGAAACGGTGGCAGCGCACGCCTCCCGTCGCCCGTCCCTTGGCGGGGTATTCGGAGTACGGGGTGACCTTGACACTGCCGGCCTGGGTGCCGGGCAGTGCGTCGGAGCTACCGGAGACTGTCACGACAGACGAGTCCGTTCCGGGGTCGACCGCCCCGAAGAACACCACCTTGGCGCCCTTGGTGAGTTTTATGCCGGCGACGCCGCCACCGCCGCGGCCCTGTGGCCGAACGACGCCGGCCGAGAACCGCAGCAACTGGGCGTCGGACGTCACGAAGACCAGGTCCTCTTCGCCGGTGCGCAACTGGGTGGCGCCGACCACCCGGTCTCCGTCGTCGAGCCGGATGACGTCCCACTCGTCCTTGTTCGACGGGTAGTCCGGGTTGAGGCGTTTGACGATGCCGTTGGCCGTCCCGAGCGCGAGGCCGGGGGAGTCGGGACCGAAGGTCGTCAGGCAGAGGACACGCTCGTCCTTGGCCAGTTCGAGGAACTCCTTGATCGGCGCCCCACCCGAGAGGTTGGGTGCTTGCGCCGTCGGGGGCAGCGCTGGCAGATCCAGCACTGGCAACCGGACGACCCGGCCGGTGCTCGTCACAACGCCGACGTGCCCGCGAGCCGTCGAGCGGACCTGGGAGACGACGACGTCGTGCTTGGACCGTTTGCCGCCGGTGGAGAGCGGCTCGTCAGTGGTAGTCCGGGCCAGCAGGCCGGTGGAGGACAGCAGGACGTAGCAGGGGTCGTCCGAGATCTCGAGCGTGCCGGCCGCCGGTGTCGCGGCTGGTGTGCCGGCCGACTCGAGCAGCACCGTACGCCGCGGCGTCGCGTGTGCTGTTGCGATCTCGGCGAGCTCCTGCGAAACGACCTCGCGCAGCTTGTCTTCGCTCTCGAGAATCTCGGTGAGCTCGGCGATGGCGCGGCGCAGCTCGTCGGCCTCGGTCTCCAGCTCGAGCCGGTCGTACTTGGTGAGCCTGCGCAGCGGGGTGTCGAGGATGTACCGCGCCTGGATCTCGGTCAGGTCGAACACGCTCATCAGCCGGTTCCGCGCATCGGTGGCGTCTTCGGAGGAGCGGATCAGCTGGATCACCTCGTCGATGTCCAGCAACGCGATCAGCAGGCCGTCGACCAGGTGGAGCCGGTCGGCCGCCTTGGTGCGGCGGAACTCGCTGCGCCGCCTCACTACGTCGAGCCGGTGCTTGAGGAAGACCTCGAGCAGCTCCTTCAGGCCGAGTGTGCGGGGCTGGCCGTCCACCAGGGCGACGTTGTTGATCGCGAACGACTCTTCGAGCGGGGTCAGCCGGTAGAGCTGCTCGAGCACCGCTTCGGGCAAGAACCCGCTCTTGAGCTCGACCACCAGGCGGAGGGTGGTGTTGCGGTCGGTGTAGTCCTCGACGTCGGCGATGCCTTGCAGCTTCTTGCTGCGGACCAGCTCGGCGATGCGCTGGCGCACCCGTTCCGGCCCGACCATGTAGGGCAGTTCGGTGACGACGATGCCCTTGCGCCGAGCGGTGATGTTATCGACCCGGGCGGTGGCGCGGGTGCGGAACGAGCCGCGGCCGGTCTCGTAGGCCTCGCGGATGCCTTCGAGCCCGACGATGCGTCCGCCGGTCGGTAGGTCCGGGCCGGGGACGAACCGCATCAGGTCGTCGAGCGTCGCGTCCGGGTTCGCCAGCAGGTGCCGGGCCGCCTCGATGACCTCGCCGAGGTTGTGCGGCGGCATATTGGTGGCCATGCCGACAGCGATCCCGCTCGCGCCGTTGACCAGCAGGTTCGGGAACGCGGCGGGCAGCACGTCGGGCTGCTCGAACTGCCCGTCGTAGTTGGGCACCATGTCGACGACGTTCTCGTCGAGCGACTGGGTGAGCAGCGTCGCCGGCATAGCCATGCGGCACTCAGTATATCTATACGCGGCTGGTCCAGCGTCTAGAGATCCAAAGTTGCCGTGGCCGTCGACCAGTGGCAGGCGCATCGCCCAGGGCTGGGCCATCCGGACGAGCGTGTCGTAGATGGCGCCGTCGCCGTGCGGGTGCAGCTTGCCCATCACGTCGCCGACAACGCGTCCGCACTTGACGTGCGAACGGTCGGGACGAAGGCCCATCTCGTTCATCTGGTACAAGATCCGCCGCTGGAC
>JASLBX010000444.1 GCA_030146385.1 Jiangellaceae bacterium
GTCGACAGCGAGCACAGCGCGCTGGCGCAGTGCCTTCGCGGCGGCCGGCAGGACGAGGTGCGCAAGCTCGTGGTCACCGCGAGTGGCGGCCCGTTCCGGGGACTGACACGGGATGAACTGGCGCACGTGACGCCGGAGCAGGCGCTGGACCACCCGACCTGGAGCATGGGGCCGGTCATCACGATCAACTCGGCGACGCTGGTCAACAAGGGCCTGGAAGTGATCGAGGCGCACCTGTTGTTCGGCGTCCCGTTCGATGACATCGAAGTCGTGGTGCATCCACAGTCGATCGTTCATTCCATGGTCGAGTTCATGGACGGCACGACGCTCGCGCAGGCGAGCCCACCCAGCATGAAGATCCCCATCGCACTCGCGCTCGGCTGGCCCGATCGCGTCCCGGAGGCGGCGCCGGCGTGCGACTGGAGCACCGCGTCCACCTGGGAGTTCTTCCCGCTCGACAACGACGCGTTCCCGGCCGTGGAGCTGGCTCGCGAGGCGGGACGGCGGGGCGGCACGGCTCCGGCGGTGTACAACGCGGCGAACGAGGAGTGCGTCGGCGCGTTCCAGGAGGGCCGGCTGGCGTTTCCGGCCATCGTCGACACCGTCGCGGCGGTGCTGGCCGAACACCCGTCGAATGACGCAGCCGGGAACGTCCTGAGCCTTGACGGCGTTCTTGCTGCGGACAGCTGGGCGCGCGTCCGCGCTCGCGAATTAGTGGAAGGCGCCTGAAGCCGATGGACTTGCTTGCCGTAGTCGGCGTCCTCGCGTTCGCCATCGGGCTGCTGCTGTCGATCGCGCTGCACGAGATCGGCCACCTGGTGCCCGCGAAGCTGTTCGGCGTCAAGGTCACCCAGTACATGGTGGGTTTCGGCCGGACGGTCTGGTCGCGTCGCCGTGGTGAAACCGAGTACGGCTTCAAGGCGATCCCGCTAGGTGGCTACGTCCGTATGATCGGCATGTTCCCGCCGGCACCGGGCGACGACCCGCGGAAGCTGCGGTCGGCGAGCACCGGCCCGTTCCAGGCGTTGATAGAGGACGCCCGGCGGGCGGTCAAGGTCGAGATCCAGCCGGGCGACGAGGACCGCGTCTTCTACCGGCAGCCCTGGTGGAAGAAGACCATCGTGATGCTCGGCGGGCCGATGATGAACGTCGTCATCGCGCTGGTGCTGGCCGCCGGCCTGTTGATGACGTTCGGCAACCCACAGAAGCCGGTCCTGACGCCAGTCGTCTCGTCGGTGAGCGAGTGCGTCATCGAAGCGTCCGAGCAACGCACCGAATGCGGGCCTGGGGACCCGGTGGCGCCCGCCGCTGAGGCCGGCATCGAGCCCGGCGACCGGATCGTCTCGATCGCCGGGACGCCGATCCAGACCTGGGACGATGCCCGCGAAGTCATCCGTGGGCTGCCTGAGGCCGAAGCAGAGGTGGTCGTCGAGCGCGACGGCGAGTTGTTGCCGCTCACCGCGCCGATCATGGAGTCCGAGCGGCCGACTCTGGACAGCACTGCCGCCGACGTGCGGTTCGAGTCCGTCGGGTTCCTCGGCGTCTCGCCCACCATCGACCACTATGAGAACGAGGACTTCGCCGGCGTCGTGGGTTGGATGGGTGATTTCACCGCCACCATGGCCAAGGCCGTCGCGTCGATTCCGCAGCGCATGGTGGGCGTGTGGGACGCCGCCTTCGGCGGTGGCGAGCGTGACATCAACGGCCCCATCGGCATCGTCGGCGCCGGCCGGATCGGCGGCGAGATCGCGTCCGACGAAGGCCTGGCGGTCGGTCAGCGGGTCGCCAGCTTCGTCATGCTGCTGGCCAGCTTCAACATGGCCATCGCGCTGTTCAACCTGATCCCGCTGCTGCCGCTCGACGGTGGACACGTCGCCGGAGCGCTGTGGGAGGGTGTCAAGCGCGGCTGGGCCAAGCTGACCCGTGGCCCGGCGCCCAAGCCGGTCGACGTCGCCAAGGCGCTGCCCCTGGCCTACGGCGTAGCGCTGGTCCTGGTCGGTATGGCCGTCCTGTTGCTTTACGCCGACATCGTCAACCCCGTCCGGCTCTCCGGATAGCCGGCGAAATTGCGAGAATGGAGAACATGAGCGCGATCCAGCTCGGCATGCCCGGTATGCCCGCCCCAGTGCTGGCCGAGCGGCGGCGGTCCCGGAAGATCCGCGTCGGCAAGGTAGACGTCGGCGGCGATGCCCCGATCAGCGTCCAGTCCATGACCACGACGCCGACGACGGACATCAATGCGACACTCCAGCAGATCGCCGAGCTGACTGCGGCCGGCTGCGACATCGTCCGGGTCGCCTGCCCGAGCGCCGACGACGCCGAGGCGCTGCCCGCGATCGCGAAGAAATCGCAGATCCCGGTCATCGCCGACATCCACTTCCAGCCGAAGTACGTCTTCGCGGCGATCGAGGCGGGGTGTGCTGGCGTCCGCGTCAACCCGGGCAACATCCGCAAGTTCGACGACCAGGTGGACGCGATCGCCAAGGCCGCCGCGGACGCCGGGGTGTCGATCCGAATCGGCGTCAATGCCGGTTCGCTCGACCAGCGGCTGCTCGACAAGTACGGCAAGCCGACGGCGGAGGCGCTGGTCGAGTCCGCGGTGTGGGAAGCCTCGCTGTTCGAGGAGCACGACTTCCACGACTTCAAGATCTCCGTCAAGCACCACGACCCCGTGGTCATGGTGCAGGCGTACGAGATGCTCGCCGAGCGCGGCGACTGGCCGCTGCATCTCGGCGT
>JASLBX010000473.1 GCA_030146385.1 Jiangellaceae bacterium
CGCGCTCGGTCTCACCAGGCACCACGTTCGTGTCGAAGTCGTACACGTGGGCCTCCCCCTTCTCGACCAGCTTCGGAATGATGTCGCCGCCGACGTCATGCTTGGACGCGTCGTTCTGGGCGTCCTCGGTCAGGGTCGAGATGAGCGTCTCCGTTGTGAAGATGTAGTTGCCCATGGACGCGTACGTCTGGTCTGGGTTGTCCGGCAACCCGGGCGGATCGCTCGGCTTCTCCAGGAATCCCGAGATGGACACGCCGTCCTGCGTGTCGATGACACCGAACGCGGTGGCCTGCTCACGGGGTACCCGGATGCCGGCGACCGTGACCCCGGCACCGCTGGCCACGTGCTGCTCGAGCATCTGCCGCGGATCCATCCGGTACACGTGGTCGGCCCCGAACACCACGACGTACTCCGGCCTCTCGTCGTAAAGCAGATTGAAGCTCTGGTAGATCGCGTCCGCACTGCCCTGGTACCACGACGGCCCGCGCCGCTGCTGCGCCGGCACCGGCGTCACGTAGTGTCCCAGCGCGGACGACAGCCGCCAGGTCAGGCTGATGTGCCGGTCGAGCGAGTGGGACTTGTACTGGGTGAGGACACAAAGCCGGTGTACTCCCCCGTTGACCAGGTTCGACAGGACGAAGTCGATCAAGCGGTAGGCGCCCCCGAACGGGACGGCCGGTTTCGCCCGGTCGGCTGTCAGCGGCATCAGCCGCTTGCCCGCACCACCTGCCAGCACGATGCCCAGAACACGGTGATCAGCCGCCATGTGGCCTCCCTACGCCAGCGCTGGCGAGACAAGTGCTCGACCTTGTGCTGAATCATCGCAAGACATCCCGCGCCGCGAAAGGAGTTCGGCCGGATGGACGTCCTTACGGCGCGACGACCTCCACCTCGAAGCCCTCCTCGTTCTCGAGGTACGCCGCGTAGTGCTGGCTCCCGCCGGCATACGGGTGGCGGTCAGCGAACAGGAGCCGCCAGCCGTACGTCGCGGCCTCCGAGACGATTCGGTCGACCATCCACCGCTCGGGAACGGCCAGCGCCAGGTGGTTCAGCCCGGGCGCCTTGCGGTCGTACTGCGTCCACGTTATGTCCGGGGACCGCTCGATCACGACGTACGGCCCGTCGCCGGGTGCCTGCCACGAGCGTCCGTTGTCCCAAGCCTGGAACAGCGTCCAGCCGAGCCGCTCGAAAAGCCAGCCGAAGGACTTGACGCCGATCTCAAGGTCACGCACCCAGATCTCCAGGTGGTGCAGCCCGGTGGTCGGGGTCGACACCTGAGTCACGGGACGGTCGGCCTCCGGCGCGGCACCGCTCGACTGGGTGAACGCCGGGTCGAGCTGCTGCAACGCGGGGTCGAGCTGGTGGAAGGCGGTGTCGACGCCCGGCTGGTGGTACGCCGTGTCGGCCTGGTGATAGCCCGTGTCCGCCTGCTGGTATCCGGTGTCGGCCTGGTGGTAGCCCGTATCCGCCTGATGCGGCGTCAGGAAGCCGGAGTCCTGGTACGGCTGCTGGGGCTCCGGCGCCGGATAGGCCACAGGGGGCGGCGGGGCGACCGGCGGTGCGACCGGCGGCGCGCCGTAGGCGGTCGTCTGAGCACCGACCTGCTCGTACGACGGTTCGGCGCGAGGAGCCTCCTGGTGGGCCGGCGGGCGGCGACTGCTCGCTGCGCGGATGCGGCGAAGTTCCGCCGCCGCCTCGTCGAGCCAGTCATCGACATCGTCCATGGAGTAGCCCTCGCGAAGGCGGACCACCTTGAACTCCTGCCCCTCGATCTTCTCAGGTGTGATCGAGCGCCCTCCTGGCCTGCCCTCGAGGGCGTCGATCACCCGGTCGACGAAGTCATCGACCGCGTCGAGGTCGTAGGACTCCCGCATCCGGACAGTCCTGAACGCGGGATCGCGGCTGACGGCCACCAGGTATCACTCTCCTTTCTGAACGAGGGCTGGCAAATACTAAGCGTCTAGTGCGGCCAATTGTCCACATGCGCCGTCGATGTCTCGCCCCCGGGTGTCCCTCACCGTCACCGGAATACCATGCGCCTGCAGCGCGGCGACGAAGGCACGCTCGTCCTCGGGGCGAGAAGCGGTCCATTTCGAGCCCGGCGTCGGGTTGAGCGGGATCGGGTTGACGTGCACCCACCCCCGACCCCGTTCGGTCAGCAGCCGGCCGAGCAGGTCCGCGCGCCACGCCTGGTCGTTAATATCACGGATCAGCGCGTATTCGATGGAGACCCGGCGGCCAGTCGTCTCGAAGTAGCGGCGGGCGGCGTCCAGCGCCTCGGCCACGTTCCACCTGGTGTTGATCGGGACGAGCTCGTCGCGGAGCTCATCGTCCGGCGCGTGAAGCGACAGCGCGAGCGTCACCTGCAGACCTCCAGCGGCGAGCTTGTCGATGGCCGGCACCAACCCGACGGTGGACACCGTCACGCCGCGCTGGCTCATACCGAGCCCGGACGGTGCTGGGTCGATCATTCGACGGACGGCGCGCAGCACGGCCGCGTAATTCGCCAGCGGCTCTCCCATGCCCATGAACACCACGTTGTTCACCCGGCCCGGCCCGCCCGCGATCTCGCCCCGCTCCAGCATCCGAGCTGCGGCCACCACCTGCTCGATGATCTCGGCGGCGGACATGTTCCTGGTCAGTCCGGCCTGTCCGGTGGCACAGAACGGGCAATTCATCCCGCAGCCCGCCTGGCTCGACACGCACAGCGTTGTGCGCTTGCTGCCGTACCGCATCAGCACGCTCTCGACCAGCGCCCCGTCGAACAGCCGCCACAGCGTCTTGCGCGTGGCGCCCCCGTCGCACTCGACGTGCCGGACGGGCGTGATCAGGGCGGGCAGCAACTCGGATGTCAGGCCCGTGCGCACCCGCTCTGGCAGGTCGGTCATCTCAGCCGGGTCGGCTATGTGCCGTCCGAAGTAGTGACGCGAGAGCTGGTCGGCCCGGAACGGCTGCTCGCCCAACTCGGCAACCGCAGCCCGCCGCTGTGCCGGCTCGAGGTCGGCAAGGTGTCGCGGGGGCTTGGCACGCCTCGGGGCGGCAAACGTAAGCTGTCCGGGTTTTGGCATGACAGTCCTTATTCTCCCATATCTGGGACGGTGCTCATGACACTCATGAGACCTCCACGAAAGCGGTCAGGACGAGCCAGGCGACCGGCGCCGTCGCCAACACCGAGTCGAGCCGGTCCATCAAGCCGCCGTGACCTGGCAGCAGGTCGCTCATGTCCTTGATGCCGAGATCCCGCTTGATCATGGACTCTCCCAGGTCGCCCAGGGTAGCGGCCAGGACTCCAGCGAGGCCGAACACCACACCCGCCCACCACGGTCCGTCCAGCAGCAGCACGACGACCGCTGTGCCGACGAGCGCCCCCAGTAGCGCCGAGCCCACGAAGCCCTCCCAGGACTTCTTGGGACTCACGGTGGGTGCCATCGGATGCCGTCCCATCAGCACGCCTGCCAGATAGCCGCCGGTGTCCGAGGCGACGACCACGGCCAGCAGCGACAGCACCCGCCAGTGGCCGTCCTCCGGACGCAGCAGGACCGTGGCGAAACCGGCGAGGAACGGGATGTACATCGCGACGAACAGTCCGGCCGTCGTGTCGCGAACGTATCCGCCTCCGGGATCGCCGAGCCGCCACACCACCACCGCGACCGCCGTGAGACCGAGGCCGACGACGAGACTCTCCGGTCCGCCAACGTAGCCCGCTACAACCATCAGCACCGAGCCGAGCAGGACCGGCATGACGGGCACCCGCACACCGGCCTGGCTGAGGGCCCGGCTCAGCTCCCAGACCGCCACCACAATGGCCGCGGCCGCGAGGACGACGAACGCGGGCTTCCAGACGACCATGCTGCCAATGACCAGGATCCCCAAAAGGATCCCGACCAGCGTGGCGGCACGCAGGTCGCGGCCGGCGCGTCCGGGTCGGCGGCCCGGCGGCTCAGGCGCGGGCTCGGGTGTGGCGCCGAGCGGGTCCGGGTTGGCGCCGCGGCGCCCACTCGGGGAGTGCGGACCTGGAGGCTCCACCCGGCGGCCGGCTCTTCCGGCGGACCGGTTCCGGCGCCGCCCGGTGGTCTCCCGTGCGGGCACGCCCCCAGGCCCGTCCGTCGTCACGTCGCCTCAGACCTCGAGGAGCTCGGACTCTTTGTGCTCCAGCAGCGCGTCGACCTGCTCGACATACGACTTGGTCACCTCGTCCAGCTGCTTCTCAGCACGGTAGACCTCGTCCTCTCCCGCCTCGCCATCCTTGGCCAGATGTTCGAGAGCCTCCTTGGCGTGCCGCCGGACGTTGCGGATCGATACCCGGGCGTCCTCGGCTTTCTGCTTGGCCACCTTGATGTACTCGCGGCGCCGCTCCTCGGTCAGCTGCGGCAGAGCGACCCGGATGACCTGGCCGTCGTTGCCCGGGTTCACGCCGAGGTCGGAGTCACGAATGGCTCGTTCGATGGCACCTAGCGATCCCTTGTCATAGGGATGGATAGTGATCATTCGAGCGTCCACCACGTGGAACGACGCCAGCTGGTTGACTGGCGTCGGCGCGCCGTAATAGTCGACCATGATCTTGTTGAACAGCGACGGATGAGCTCGACCGGTGCGGATCGCGGCAAAGTCCTCCTTGGCGACCGACACCGCCTTCTCCATCTTCTCCTCAGCCTCGAGGAGCGTCTCGTCGATCACCGCGGCTCCCTAGTCCCGTGAGTTATTGGTGTGTCGATGTGACCGTACCGCGACGTGCTCGACTCGCCCAGCGGTCGGTGGGCAATCATCGGGCCGACGCGTCGTCGACGAGCCTGGTCTCGACGTCCGCGGCCACCACCGTGCCGATGGTGTCGCCCCGGATCGCGCGCGCGATGCTGCCGTCCTGACCGAGGCCGAACACGACGATCGGCAGCTGATTGTCCATACACAGGCTGAACGCGGCCGGATCGGCAACCTGCAGTCTGCGCCGCAGCACGTCGGTGTAGGTGATGGTGTGGAACTTGCGAGCGGTCGGGTCCTTGCGCGGGTCGTCCTCGTAGACGCCGTCCACACCACTCTTGGCCATCAGCAGCCGGTCGCACCCGATCTCGAGGGCCCGCTGGGCGGCGACGGTGTCCGTGGTGAAATACGGCATGCCGGCGCCGGCGCCGAAGATGACCACGC